>CAJXWI010000353.1 GCA_913062735.1 uncultured Arcobacter sp. | reverse complement strand
GAAGAAAGATGTGAAGACAAAACATTTGTTTCTAAAGGTTTTTTATTGGCCTTTTGTTTTATTCCACGATTAATCTCTCTTCTTCGCATTAATTACCTCTTGATCCTGGTTTGTAAGCTGTACTTCCATCTTTACATAATGGGCAGTTTTTTTCATCGTACATTTCAAATGTAAAATCTTCTAATGCAAATAAAGGTTTATCTAAAGGTAATTTACAAGAAGACGTAGCTTCTAAATCACTGTTCTGTCTTGAGCAAAAACCACGATTAGCAAGTGCTGCATAAGCCACAATATTACCACCTGATTTTTCTACTTGTTTCGCAGCTTCAAGTGCTGAACCACCAGTAGTAATGATATCTTCACAGATAATATAATTTTCATTTTCTTGTACTTCAAAACCACGTCTAATAGTCATAACACCATCAACACGTTCTGCAAAAATAAATCTTACATCTAAAGCAGTTGCTAATGCAAAACCAGCAATGATTCCACCTAAAGCAGGTGAACACACTGCATCTACTTTAATTCCAGAAGCAATAATTTGTTTAGCTAAGGCTTCTGCTAATAGTTTTGCTGTTTTAGGATTTTCTAAAACTTTTGCACTTTGTAAATAAAATTGTGAATGATTACCCGAGCTTAATTTAAAATGTCCTTCTAATAAGGCTTGTGATTCTTTATATATATTTTCTACGTTCATCATTATACCGTCAAAATTTCTTGTTCTTTAGTTCTTAGCGTGCTATCAGCAGAAGATACAGCAGAATCAGTGATTTTTTGAATTTCATCTTGTGCTCTTTTATGTTCATCATCAGTAATCTCTTTATCTTTATGTAAAACTTTTGCTTTATCATTTGATGCTTTTCTGATATTTCTGATTGCAATTTTAGCGTTATCTGTCATAACTTTAGCGCCTTTAGCACTTTCTTTTCTTTGATCAACCGTCATAGGAGGAAAAAATAATTTAATTATTTCACCATCATTGTTTGGATTAACTCCAATATTTGCATTTTGAATTGCTTTTTCAATATCACCTAAAAGATTTTTTTCCCAAGGATTAACTGCAATTGTAGTTGCATCAATTGCTAATACAGAACCAACTTGATTTAAATCAGTCATTGTTCCATAATAATCAATTTTAACTCCATCTAATACTGAAACAGTAACTTTTCCAGTTCTAAGTGATTTATAATCTCTTTTTAAGGCTTCAAGAGATTTATCCATGTGTTCTTTTGTTTCTAAATAGATTTCATTTAACATATTTTTTCCTGTATTTAAAATTTGAGTTTTAAGCTAATTTTTTGGATTATAGCATGTTTATGCTTGTAAAATGGAGTTAAGGGGTGTTAATATTTTAACTTGTAAAGAAAAGTGTTAAATATAAATAGCCTAAACTATTTATATTTATATTGAATTATTTTGCAGGTACTACTGGTACTACAGGAGCAGCAGGGGCATCTGCTTTAGAAGGAATTAAAGATTCTGTTTTAACTCCATCAACTACTGAATCAAGCTTTTGTTGATTGTAGAAGTAACCTAATGCTAATGTATTAATAATAAATAACAAACCTAATGTCATTGTTATTTTTGTTAAAAAACCACCTGGACCTTTTGCTCCAAATAGTGAGTTATTACTTCCACTATACGCACCTAGGCCTATACTAGAACTTTTTTGTAATAATACAGCAATAACTACGAATGCTGCTAAAACGAATTGTACAATCAATAGAGTTGATGTCATCAATTATCCTTATTTAAAAATGGAGTGTATTTTATCAAAAACTTATTAAAAAAAGGTTAAAATTTCAAAATATATATAAAACAATTAAAAAGTAGGTCTTTTTGTCTAAAAAATCGGTACATAAAGAGTTTTCGAAATACTCAGAACAATACAATAACTACAATATCATACAACAACTTGCTGCAAAAGCACTGATTAGAGATGTAAAAAACAAAGCTAAAAATATTTTAGAACTTGGTTGTGGATCAGGTCAAGTATATAAAAATGTTACTTGGAATTTTGATTCTTATACAGCGTTGGACTTCTCTGCTTCTATGTGCGAATTACACCCAAAGAATGATAAGACTGTAGTTAAGTGTCTAAACTTTGATGAGAATGCATTTTTTTCTTATTTAGATGGTAAAAAGTATGACTTAGTTCTTTCTTCTTCTTCTTTACAGTGGTCAAAGAATTTAAAAAGAATAATTGAAAAACTATCAGGTGTTACAAATGAATTACACGCAGTTTTATTTACCTCTAATACATTTAAACATATTCAAGTTATTAGCAAAAAAGAATCTCCTATATTAAGTGAAGAAAACATTAAAGAAGCTTTTTCAAAATATTTCTCTTGTGAATTCGAAACAATACAATATAAATTGGAATTTTCTTCAAAAAAAGATTTATTCGAATATATCAAAAAATCTGGGGTTAGTGGAGATACTAAGCTTAGTTTTAAAGAAGCTAAATCTTTATATAAAGAATATGCTTTAAACTATTTAGAATTTGAAGTGATTTATATTAAAGCATTTAAAAAATAAACATTTAAAAAGCTAAATGATTCATTTCTTTTTCTAAATCGTATAATTCATAACGAATTTCTTTAAAAACTTCGCTCACGTCTGTTTCAAGTAGTTTTGTAAGTTCTTCCAAAACCCTTGCACTCTCTTGTGCTCGTTTGAAGTTTGCAATTAGAATGCTTTTGAGATTTTCTCTTTTTTGTTCAGAAGAAGTACTTTTTTTAAGTACATCATTTTTGATATCTCTTGAATCTAATAGCTCATTATAAAGATTGATTCTTGATTGGTGACGTAGTTCTTTTAATCGTTTTGCAGTTTTTTTGTCATTGTAGGCATATCTGAATATATCTTCTACAACACGAATGCCTTCACGTAAACGATTTAGGTTTGCATCTATTAGTCTTAGTTCTTGTTCATTCATTAAATAAACAACTCCAAGAGGAGCTGTTTTTTAGTCATCACTTGAATTCATAATTCCAAGAATTTGCAATAAAGATGTGAATAGATTAAAGAAATCTAAATACAAAGACAATGCAGCTTCTACTGGAGAATCATATGCACCTTTTAGTATTTGTTGAGTGTCATACAAAATAAATGCGCACATTAATAATGCTATAGCCCCAGATATAAACAGATGAAGAATACTTGAATAAAGTACAATACCAAATGCTAGTCCAATTGAATAAATAATCCCTATTCCAAAGATAATCCAGAATGAAGCAAACAAAAAGTTACCCATAAATGAAAAGTCTTTTTTTGTTGTCATTGCAAACATAGAAATAGAACCAAAAGCTATTGATGTCATTAAAAATGCTTGTCCAACTATTGATGCACCAGAAGGCATTGCAATAATTGATGCTAATAAAGGAGCAATCATTAATCCCGTTAAAAATGCAATTGTAAATAATGCTAATAAATTTATGACAGGGGTATGTTTCACTTTTGGTATTACAAATATTACCATAAGTAATACAGCTCCAAATAATATCCATTTAACTCCACCCATCAAAAGATGAACGATGTCCAGTCCAATGTATGAACCTGCTGTTGCTGCTAAAAGTGATCCTGCAAATAGTTGATAGGTAGCTTTTAAAAAGCTCATCATTCTTTCTTTTGAAGAATCCTGTGTTTGATCTTGAGATGAATTATTTGATAAATAATCTCTGTTGTACATTATATATCCTTTTTGATAATATTAAATTGTTGATATTCTATTATGAAACTCTTTAGTTTATCTTTAAATCAACTTACTATAAAGTATATACTCTATATGTAAATGAAAAATTAACACATATATACTTTATTAAACAAGTATATACTTATTATTATCCTAAGTCTTTATTCATAAAAAGATGAAACTTAGATATAAAAAACCTAAAAAACAAGATAAAAAGCAATTAACATGATAAAAACACAAGAAATAAGACCTAAAAAGAAACACAAATGAGTACAAAAGAATAACTTTCAAAATTTAAGCTACATTTATGTTTTACCCCTTGACAAAGTTCGTAAAACCTCCTATAATTCCCGTCCAAATCAAGTG
>CAJXWI010000352.1 GCA_913062735.1 uncultured Arcobacter sp. | reverse complement strand
ATTCTATTGGGGATTTTGATATTGGTAAAAAAGGTTTTGGTTATGCTAACTTTACCTCACGTTTTGCTTTGACCCCAGAGTTTAAAGAAATGAAAAAATTAAAATACATAGATATGAGATATACTGTGAATAATAAAGATGGAGTACGATATGAGCCTTGGCACATTAAAATTATTTAGACTTATACTACTTACAGTATTTACACAATGTTTATTAGCAAATACTTTGCCTGATTTTGAACTGATTAAAAAAGGCGAACAAGACGGTAATACTTTATTAATAATTGGTGGAATTCAAGGTGATGAGCCAGGTGGTTTTATGTCAGCTTCTTTAATAGCAACGCATTATACTATTACTAAGGGTTCTGTTTGGGTTGTTCCTAATTTAAACTTTGATTCTATTATTAAACGTTCACGTGGACGTTTTGGTGATATGAACAGAAAGTTTTCTAACCTTTCAAAAAAAGATCCAGATTTTGCAAATGTAGAAAGAATTAAAAACTTAATTCAAGAAAATGATGTAAAAATGATTATTAATTTACACGATGGAAGTGGATTTTACAGAAAAAAATACATTGATAATATGCATTCTCCAAGACGTTGGGGACAAAGTGTTATTATAGATCAAACAAAAATTAAAGTTGAAAAATACAATAATTTATTAGATATATCAAACAGAGTTACAAAATCTATTAATAAAAATCTTATAAAAAAAGAGCACTATTACGAAGTACGAAATACAAAAACAAAAGATGGCGATATTGAAATGGAAAAATCTTTGACCTATTTTGCCATTAATAGAGGAAAATCCGCTTTTGCAAATGAAGCAAGTAAGTCTCTTCCTGTTCATCAAAGAACGTATTATCATTTATTAGCATTAGAAGAGTATATGAGCGTAATGGGTATTGAATTTACACGAAACTTCAAATTAGAATCTAGGGCTTTAAAAAATGTTATTGATAATGATATCTCTATTTCATTTCATGATAATAAAGTACAATTGCCTTTATCAAAAATAAGAAATATTGTTAAATATTTTCCTATTAATAAAGATGGAATATTAAAGTTTAAAGCAAGTAACCCATTAATGACAATTGTAAAAAAAGACAATATGTATTCTATTCATTATGGAAACAGACGTGTTGCTAGATTAATTCCTGATTATTTAGATATTGATGATATAAATAATTTTGTTGAAGTAAAAATTGATGGTATTAAAAAAGAAGTTAAATTAGGTACATTATTAAATGTGAATAAAAATTTCTATATTTTCCCAAAAGATGAAGTTCGTGTAAATATCATTGGTTATTCAAGAAAAAATATTAAAAATGAATCTGGAATCTCTGTTTCTAAAAACCAAATAATGAAAAAGTTTTCTTTAGATAAACGAGGAAAAATTTTTAGAGTAGAGTTTTATAAAGAGAAAAAATTTACAGGAATGTTGTTGGTTCATTTTAATAAACGCAAGCAAAAAGCAATAGCTTTTAATAATACAAATGAAAGAGCTTCTTTAATTATTAAATTATCCAAATAATACCAAAGGTATTATTTAGATAATTCTTTTTTAATTTTCTCTTGATTGATTTTTTTCTTTAGCGCTTTTATAACTTCTTCTACTCTATCAAGTTCAATTCTTACTTCTTTTGCAATTTCTTCTTTCGAAAGACCTTCACCTTGTGCAACAAAAACTTTAAATTCTTTTTTAGTTAGTTTTCGTTTTAAAGCTTCAATTAATGCTTCTTCTTCTTTTAATTCACCTACTAATTTATCAATTAGTTTTCGTACTTCTTGTCTGTAGTTCATATACTATCCTTTTATCCACGTGCTTAAGTTTTCTATATCATTGTGAGATGTTAAATCTAAATGACAAGGAGAGATTGAGACGTAGTTTGCTTTAACTGCTTCAAAATCACAATCTTTGTTCTTGCTTGCTTTCCAAGATAAAGGGTGTGCTCCGATCCAGTAATATTCTTTCTCTCTAGGATCTAAATGTTTGTGTGTAATATGTCCATAATTTCTATGTCCAACTTTGGTAATCTTAATACCTTTACACTCATTTATATCAATAAGCGGAATATTAACATTTAAAAACTTTCTGCTTGCTAAGGGAAATTCCCCTTCAAGTATTTTTTTCGCAAGTTTTTGAATGGTATCTTTTGCTAATTCATAAGAAAAGCCTGTTTTTAGAGATTTATAACCATCTGTGAATACTTGAGAAATCGCAATGGCAGGAATACCTTGAAGTACTGCTTCCATAGCACCAGCAGCTGTTCCTGAATAGGTGATATCTTCTCCCATATTTGAACCAATATTAATACCAGAAACAACCAAGTCTGGTCTGTTTTTACTTGTAAATAAATTATTTAAAGATACAAAAATACAATCAGTTGGGCTACCATCATCCATTTTATAAAAATCTTTTTCAATTTTAATCATGCGCAGCGGCTTATCTAAAGTAAGACTGTGCCCACAAGCGGATTTATTTTTAGCAGGGGCTACTATAGTTAGTTTTGCTATTGGACTTAATGCTTGTATTAAGGCTTGTAAACCAGAAGCATCAAAACCATCATCATTTGTTATTAAGATATGTTTCATTCTATTATATACGCTCCATTGAGGGATTTTATCATATTAACTACATTGGAGTGTACTTTAAAACCAGATTCCAGTTCAATATCACCCAGTTTTGATTTAACAAGTATTTTAAGGTCTCGTTTTCCTTGATTATGTGCAATAATTTCAAATAAATCATAAATAACTTTATCTGAATGTGCAAATTCAACTGCTATATGTAAAGTAGGTTCTGCTATTACTTTGGCTTTTACTTTTAGTTTTTCTTTTTTTGCATCTCTTAGGTCTTCAATTTTCCTCAAATTCATTCTTGTAAACTGGTCATCTTTGGTAATTCTTACTTTAAATGCAATAGGTTCTTCAAGGTCAAAATCTTCTTTTAATTCTTTTAGTTTGTCTTCAAACATCATAAGTTCGATACTTCCATGGAAATCCATGATACTAGCTATGGCAAACTTATTACCTTTTTTTGAAATTCGCTCAGTAATTGATTCTACTTTTCCTACAAATAAAACTTCACTTCCATCTGCAACTTCATCGATTTGTGAACTTAGTGTATAGTTGATTTGATCCAATTGTTCTCTGTATTCATCCAGTGGATGTCCTGATACATAAAATCCTAGGGAAGCTTTTTCAAATTCAAGAACTTCTCTATCAGTATATTCTTCTAGAGGTTCAAGATTTATATCCATTTTTGTTAATTCTTCATCATCTCCAAAAAGAGAACCCACAGCATTTTTCTTAGCTTTCATTGCATCTTTAACAGTATCTGATATAAGTTCAATTTGTTCACACATCGCTCGTCTAGAGTATCCAAAATGATCAAAAGCACCAGATTTGGTTAAAGCCTCAATAACTCTTTTGTTTACTTTACTTCCATCAATTCGAGAGATGAAATCTGATAAATCTTTAAAGTCTCCCCCTTCTTTTCTAGTCTCTAAAATAGAGTTGATGGCAACATCCCCTGCACCTTTAAGTGCTCCCATTCCAAACATTACAACTTCTTTTTTATCAATCTTTGTTGCTGAGAATACCAAATAAGATTTATTAATATCAGGTGGAAATAGCTCAATATCGAGTCTTTTTACTTCATCTACGTATTTGACAACTTTGTCTGTATTGTCTTTTTCTAAAGTTAATAGTGCTGCCATAAATTCTGTTGGATAATAATTTTTTAAATATGAAGTATAAAAAGTTACCATAGCATAAGCTGCTGAGTGAGATTTATTAAATCCATATCCTGCAAACTTTACAATCAGGTCAAATAGCTCTTCACAATGCGATCGTACATATCCTTTTTTAACTCCACCGTCTGCAAACTCAACTTTTAAACGGTCCATTTCTTCAACAATCTTTTTACCCATAGCCCGACGTACTAAGTCAGCACCTCCAAGTGAGAAACCACCAATGGTCTGAACAATTTGCATAACCTGCTCTTGATAAACAATAACCCCATAAGTTGGTTCAAGTATTGGACGAAGTGGTGCATCAAA
>CAJXWI010000351.1 GCA_913062735.1 uncultured Arcobacter sp. | reverse complement strand
GTTTGTTAACATTCCACCTAACCATCTATGGTTAACGTAAGGCATACCACAATCAATTGCTGCTTTTTTAACGGCATCTCTTGCTTGTTTTTTAGTCCCTACGAAAATCATTGTTTGACCTTCAGCAGCTGCATCTTTAACAATATTATACGTGAATCTAAAGTATCTTAAAGTTTTTTGTAAATCAATAATATAAATATTCTTTCTTACACCGAAAATGAATTTTTTCATTTTTGGATTCCATCTTCTTGTTTGGTGTCCGAAGTGAACTCCACATTCTAATAAGTCTTTCATTGTAACCATGTTGTATTCCTTGTGTTTGTTTTAGGGTTTAGCCTCTGTGTTCCTTAATACAAAGACAAAGCTTTGTACAACCCATACCAGGATTAACACATGTGAGGTTTCTAAATTAATTTAGAACCGTGATTTTATCCAAGTTAACTTTAATCTTTCTTTAAGTCAAGTTATTACAATGAAATCTTTTATAAAAGAAAAATTTCTTAATTCAAATAACCTTTATTCCACTTGTGATAGAATCTGCTTAAACTAAAGAACAAGTGCATATTTAAGGACAAAATTTGAGTTTACATCAAAAGATAGAAGATTTAAAAAAAGAAATTAAAAAAGGTGTTATAGGGCAAGATCACATGGTCGACGCTTTATTAATTGGAATTTTGTGCAATGGACATATTTTATTAGAAGGTGTTCCAGGACTTGCTAAAACTACCACAGTAAAGGCTTTTGCACAGAGTTTAAATATAGATTTTAAAAGAGTTCAATTTACCCCTGATTTATTGCCAAGTGATATTATTGGGGCTCAAATATATGATATGAAAGAAAGTGAATTTAAAATTAAAAAAGGGCCTATTTTCACAAACCTTCTTTTAGCGGATGAAATAAACAGAGCTCCTGCAAAAGTTCAAGCAGCTCTACTTGAAGTTATGCAAGAGCGTCAAATAACTATTGCAGAAGATACTTATATTTTAGATGAGCCATTTTTAGTACTAGCAACACAAAATCCAATTGAATCAGCAGGTGCTTATGAATTACCAGAAGCACAATTAGACAGATTTATGTTTAAAATAATTGTGGATTATAATACGAAAGAAGAAGAGTATGAAATTGCTTCAAAAGTAACAAATTCTACCTTTGAAACAATTAACAAAGTATTTACTAAAGAAGATTTGTTTTTATTAAAAAAAGAAATCTTAAACGTTCATATTGATAAAGAACTGGAAGAATATATTGTTGATTTAATATTTGCAAGTAGAAACCCTAAGGATTATGGTTTGGAACATATTGCTCAATATATACAGTTTGGGGCAAGTCCAAGGGCTACTATTGATATGTTTAAAGCAGTAAAAGCAAAAGCATATATTAGAGGGAATGATTATGTCTCTCCTTTAGATATTGCATTGATTTTCAAAGAGGTCTTAAGGCATCGTGTAATCTTATCTTATGAAGCACAAGCAAAAGAGATCAATATTGACGATATTTTGCAAACAATTTTAGAAAAAATAAGCATTCCTTAGTTCATGAATTTAGCTTCTAAAAAGATTCTTATACAAAGTAAAAAACGTGTTTTCTCAGAAATACATGGAAATAATTCTTCTTTGTTAAAATCTGACGGTTATGATTTTCTTGAATTAAAAGAATATGAATATGGAAATGATGTTAAAAATATTGATTGGGTCATCTCTGCTAAGCTTCAAAAACTTTATGTAAAAGTTTTTCATGCGCAAAAAGAACTTAATATTGCAATTATCAACATCATGGGGGGGTCTATGCATTTTGGTTTGCATAAATTAAAAAGTGAGTCCTGCAATGAGATTGCATGTTTATTGGCTTTTATATCTATAAAACAAGGAGACCCCTTTTCTTCTTATATTCTAAATACACAAGTAGAACTACTAACTAAAGCTTCAAAAAAAATCTTTTGTGTTAATGATATGAACCAGAAGATTTCACAATACAGCTGCCTTAATAAAAGTATCGATTACCCTAACTTGGGAAATATTCTTTTTAAAAATATTAGAAAAAAATCCTTACTTTTTTTATTGGGGGATTTTTTAGAAAGTCAAAAATTGGATCTCAAACTGCTTTCAAAAAAACATGAAGTATATGCCATAATAATTCGCGAAAAATTTGAAGAAAAACCTTTTGCTTTAAACAATGTAAATTTTATTGATCCAAGTACTTCTAAGAACTTCTTTGGATTATTATCAAAAAAAGCATTAAATAACTATCAAGAAGCTATTAAACAAAACGATCATCTTTTATATGAGCACTTAGAATCTTGTGGCATTAAAGTTATTAAGATATACACGAATGAAGATGCCTTGTCAAAATTAATGGGTTTTTTAAAATGATAAAAATCCATGACATTAAAGATATTGTAGAAATAAATGATTATTCTTTTTACTTTTTTATTTTTTTACTTTTGCTCTTGATTCTTTTTTCTTTGTTATTGTTCTTTTATTTATACAAGCTTTATTTGAAAAAAAGAAATAATCCTTTTAAAAAATATCTTTGGGAACTTCAAAATGTAGATTTAAAAAATACTAAACAAGCCTCTTATCTTATTGCAAAAAATGCACACTTAATGAGCTTTCATAAAAACAATACGCAAGAGTGTAAAAATATTTTACTTTTATTAGAAGAATATAAATACAAAAAAGACGTGCCTAACTTTTCTAGCACTTTTTTAGAAAAATACAATGAATACTTGAAGAGTTTGCATGTTTGAGTTTGAATATCCTTATATCTTACTAATTCTATTTGTTTTTATTTTTTGTGAGTACTTTTGCAAAGAAAAAAGTGCAAGTTTTTATTTTCCTCATATTAATATGCTCCAAAAATCTTCATCCTTAATGAATTTAAAAATACCTAAATATTTAATTTTAGTATTTGCCCTACTTGCTTTAGCCTCACCTATAAAAAAGCTCAGCAGTACTTTTATTAAAAATGATGGAATAGATATTGTCTTAAGTTTAGATACTTCTTATTCAATGAGACAAAGAGGCTTTAATACAGATAAACCTAATGAAAACAGATGGATGGTTATTTCTTCAATTGTAAAAGATTTTATACAAAAAAGAATTAATGACAATATTGCCCTAGTTGTATTTGGATCGTCAGTTATGACAGCCTCACCTCTCTCCTACGATAAAAATGCACAAATGGATATTTTGTCGTATTTAGATATAGGAATTGTTGGCAGAAAAACAGCAATGTTTGATTCCTTAGCAAGCTCAATTAACATATTAAAAAAATCCAAATCTAAAAGTAAAATTATTGTGCTTTTAAGTGACGGTGAAGATACTGCTAGTAAGATACCTCTAAATATAATTATAAAATTAGCAAAGAAACATCATATTAAAATTTATACTATATTAATTTCAAATTATAAAATACCAGCTTTGGAGAATATATCTAAAGAAAGTAAAGGAAAGAGTTATTTGGCCAAAAATTCTTTTTCTTTAGAAAAAATTTATGAAGATATAAATTATTTGGAGAAAAGTTCGCTAAATAAAAATAAAGTTGTACTAAAAGAATATTATTATTTTTATCCTTTGTTTCTAAGTATTTTTTTCTTGTTTTTCTTTCTTATTATTAAAAACCGTTATTAATCGACAAAGAGAACATAAATAATTATTTTTTGGTTATAATAAGTGTATGAATGAACAAGATAAATTAGAAGTCAAAGATTTACTTAAACAAGCACTTGATGAACGTTCAAAAGAATATACAAATAAAAAGAAATTTAAAATTTATAGAAAAGATCTTAGAGATTTTTTATCTATAAAATTAAATAAAATTAATAAACGCATATGTTAATGGGTGCATGAAGGGTCATTGCCATTTATAAATTCAACTCGCAAAATTTAGAACATAAAACAATCAAATCTTGGTTTTTAGAATGGGAAAAATTTGTTCAAAAAGAACAATACTCATCAAATACTGCCGCTGTTAGTCCATACATGTTAAAGAGTGTAGGAGCAAAATACACTTTAATAGGTCATTCAGATAACAGAGGTGAGGGAGACACTGACATTATGCTGAAGGAAAAAGTAA
>CAJXWI010000350.1 GCA_913062735.1 uncultured Arcobacter sp. | reverse complement strand
TTTTTCATTTAAATTAAAGAGGTTTTTAATTTCAACGATTTTTCCCACACAGGTGTCTTTCATTGCTTGTTTATAAGCCGTAATATAATTTTCAACTTTTAATTCAATAAGTTCATCAAAAGCATCAAAGTCTTGATCCAATAAAAACTTTGTAGTATCGTAGCCCATTGGCGTTATAATAGGATTGTACATATATACAGTACCTATAATATTCTTTTTTCGATCTTTTGCTGTTTTGATTTTTTGTTTTAAGTCTTTTACTGTGATTTCTTCTTCGTCTTCACGATTAAAGTACATATACGAACTTGTAAGAAATACTTCTTCGTATTTTGTTTGTAGTTAACCAAAGTATTGCATGTTTTGCCTTTGTATTTTGCTGTTATTTTTTTGAATTTTAGCTAAGTTAATTGGTTAAAGAGCTTATATGAAAGTTTAAGCAAATATAATTAAAAAATAGCTATGTCTAGTAATTTATTTGGGAGTGTTATTTGATTAATATTATTCTGTACGAATTTAAAAAGTATATCTATATTCTTTAGAGAATAAAATTTCTTGAGAAACTTTTGAATAAGAAAATTTACTAGCTTAGAAAGTTTCAAAAATTAGGAAAAATTTAGGAAAAATAGGTACTATTATGAAAAGTATAAGCCATAATAATAAAAGCATTTTTTTTCTTGTGGATTTAAAAAACTACTAATATTAAGAAATATCATACAAGAACGTAATAAAGACGCTTTCATATTAATTATGCAGTATCCTAAATGTTTGGAAGAGAGAAATAATGCGTTATGAAAATATGACATCTTTTATTGTCATGGACATAGTAAGAGAAGCCCAAAAGTATCCCAATGCAATACATTTTGAAATTGGACAACCAGATCTTCCTCCCAGTTCAAAAGTAAAAGAAGCCTTACATGAAGCTATTAATGATAATTGTTTTTCATATACCGAATCTATGGGATTATTATCCTTGCGAGTTAAAATCAAAGAACATTATAAAAAAACATACAATGTAGATATTAATGAAAAACAAATTCTACTAACTCCTGGTACTTCTGGAGCTTTTTTAGTGGCTTATACCTTAAGTTTAAAGTATAAACACCGCTTGGGTTTAAGTGACCCTTCTTATCCTTGTTATAAAAATTTTGCACATATGCTTGATATTGATCCTGTTTTTATGAATATAGACAAAAGCACTAATTACCAACTAACGCCTAAACATCTAGAAAACAAAAACATAGATGCACTTCAAATATCTTCACCTGCTAATCCAACAGGAAATATTTATTCAAAAGAAAACTTAGAAGCACTTATTTTGTATTGCAAAAAAAACAATATTGCTTTTATTTCTGATGAGTTATATCATGGTTTATCTTATGGAGAAAATGCCAGTTCTGCTTTAGAATTTGATGAAGATGTTTTTGTAATAAATGGATTTTCAAAATATTTTTGCATGCCAGGAGCCAGGTTAGGATGGATTATTGTTCCTCCTAAGTATGTAAGACAAGCAGAAATTATTGCTCAAAATATATTTATATCAGCCCCAACCCTATCACAATATGGGGCGATGCAAGCCTTTGATTATGAATACTTGGCAAAATTAAAAGACATATTTAAACAAAGACGTGATTATTTGTATAAAGAATTAAATGAAATTTTTGACATAGATGCAAAACCTGAAGGAGCTTTTTATTTATGGGCGAATGTATCCCAATATACGAATGATTCTTTCTCTTTTGCAAAAGAATTGTTAAAAAATATTCAAGTAGCTAGTACGCCTGGTTTGGACTTTGGGCAAAACAAGAGTAATGTTTATTTGCGTTTTGCGTATACAAGAGATATTGAACACCTAAAAGAAGGGGTTGAAAGACTTAAGGCTTATTTGAAAAATAAAAAATTGACTTAAGTCTTTTTTGAGGCTATAATAATTTAGATTTAATAATCTTTGACATAGGAGTCTTATATGACCAGTCTAGTAGATAAAAATAGCCTGATTTTTAAGTTTTTGCACTTAGAACAATATTTTTTTCAAGAGTTTAAAAGAATTCTTTATAAACATCATAGTATTTTAGGTTATTTCTAAACCTATCTTACTCTTTGTTCCTAGTGCTTAAAATTCTAAAAATAAGCGTATTTCTTTGAAATATTCTTCTTTTTTTATAATAGTGTTGTGGCCTGAATCATTTATCGTTTTTACGCTAAGAACCTTAGGATTAAACGCTTTTATTAAATTATTTGAATACTTTTCATCAATGGTCTCATCTTTACTTGCTAATAATACTAATGTTTTAGTCCTAATGTTTTTAACTCTTTTTAAAGAATTGTAATGATCTTTTAAAATCATAGATATAGGGTAAAAGGGATATTTATCTTTTGCCATGCCTACGATACTGTCATAAGGTGTAACCAATATTATTTTAGAAAAATTAAGTTCTTCTCCTAAATAAGTTGCAATTCCAGTACCTAAACTTCTTCCAATAAGAGCTATGTCTTGATGTTTTGTTTGTATTTTTTTATAAATAAATTTGGCATCATTGAATAAATTTTTTTCACTTGCTGCTCCTGTACTTCCTCCATAACCACGATAATTGACTAAATAAACAGTATGTTTTGGAAAGTTTATTTTAAACTCATTTATTCTGTTTGCTACGCTCTCACTTCTTCCTGGAAGATACAAAATGGCGTTCTTTTTGTTGGGGTTTAAAATAATTACTTTAATGGTTTCCTTTTGGATTTTAAGGTTTTCAACCAAGGCTTCATGTTTGATTTCTGGTTTTGTAAAATAAATAAAGTCTCTTTGAAAAACATATAAATATATTCCGCCTGCTAAATATATGAATACAAAAAAAAACAGTATATTTTTAATTTTTAACACTTTTTTCCCTCTTCTTTTTTATAAAAGCCTTATTTGTCTTCTAATAAGCCTTCTAAATCGTTTAGTGTATTAATAAAGTATTGAGCATTTGAAAAATCATGTGTTTTAGTAAATTCATTTTTTACCATTATACAATCAATTCCAGCAGCATAGGCAGAGCTTAATCCTCTTTGTGAGTCTTCTACTACAATACTTTCTTCTTTTGTTGCATTGAACTTTTTAAGACCGGCTAAATAAGGAGCAGGGTGAGGTTTTGCTATTTCATACTCTTCTACACATAAAGTAAAGTCCATGTATTTAATAATACCTCTGTTTTTATGAATAAGATCAAAATCTACTCTTCTAGAGGTTGTAATAACAGCCATTTTATATTTTTTACTTAAGGATTCAAGTATTTTTGTCACTTTTGGAATTTTTATATTCTTATTTTGTAAAAAGTCTTGGTAAATAAGATCTCTTTTTTTTCTATAAGGAACAATTGTTTTTTCAGAAATACCTGCTTCATAAGCCAATTGCCAAGCATTCCCACCTTTTGCCATAATATCTAAATAATAAGGCAGTTCTAAATCTAAGCCCAATGTTTTAAGAATAATCTTATTGGCTTCATAATACCAAATTTCAGTTTCTACTAGAACACCATCGTTATCAAAGAGAATATATTTTTTCATAAAAAGTCTTTTTCTTGCATTGTACTAGAATAAATGTGTAATTAACTTTTTTTAATAAGGTATTTAAAAAAGCAAGTGTACACTTATATAATATTAAGTGAATTTAAAAGGATAATAAATGATAAAAAATGTTTTATTAGTATTTGCTATTATGTTTCTTTTTCTTGCTTGTTCTTACAAAGATAAGAGCTCTTACAATAAAAAAGCAGCACAATATCAACAAGAAAAAGCACAAAAAGCGTATAAAGAATTAGAATAAATTAATTTTTTAAAATATTTAGTACTTTTATTAATTGCAAAGGATCAACAGTAATACCATGTACTTTTGCTGAAAAATGCAAATGAGGCCCTGTTACTCTTCCTGTACTTCCTGAGAGTCCTAGTAACTCTCCTCTTTTCACTAGCTCTCCTACTTTTTTATCTAAAGTAGATAAGTGGTAATAACCTGTATAAATTCCATGTCCATGGTCAAGTACAATTGAATTTCCCGCATAAAATCTGTTCTGTGAAATTACCACTCTTCCCGCATTTG
>CAJXWI010000349.1 GCA_913062735.1 uncultured Arcobacter sp. | reverse complement strand
CGAAAACTCATATACTCGCAAAAGGTGAAGCTTTCAAAAATTATGAATTAAAGAATTTATTCCCCACTTATATCATTTTTGGAAAAGCCAATAAAGAATATAAACTGGCAATGAAACAAAGTAAGAAAAAATTTGAAATAGTAACAAAAAAAGACAAGAATGCAAACTGGAGCGAGAAAATTGTAATTGGGAAAGATAAAGTTCAAATCAAGCGCAAGTTTCTGGACGCTTATGTTAATGATCTTGAAAAAGTATGGAATGATATAAAAATAGACGAAGTTAAGAAAAATGGCTTTATCACTGGATTTAAAATTTCAAAAATTTCTACTGGTAGCACTTTTTCAAAACTTGGATTACAAGAGGGTGATGTTATAACTCAAGTAAATAATATAGCGTTAAATAATTACAATAAAGCATTTAAAATATACAAAGACATCAAAAATATGAAACATTTAAATATTGAAATATTAAGAAAGAATAGAGAAATGGAGTTATCTTATGAAATTAATTAGAACGGTTTTCCTTGCATTATTTTTAGTAGTTTGCATTCATGCAAAAGAAGATCCAATAAACATAAGTTTTAAAGATTTAAGTATTATGGATTTAATTAATATCACATCTAAAGTTGTTGATAAAAACATCCTTATAACTCAAAATATTAAAGGAAAAGTTGATTTTATCTCTAACAAACCTTTATATAAAAAAGATATAGTGAATATTCTTATCTATGTCCTTGAGTCAAAGGGATATACTTTAGTAGACAATAAAAACATACTTAGAATTGTAAGAATTGCAGATACGGCTAAGTATAATTTACCTGTTTTTTCAAACAATATCTCAAATACGTATAGTCAAATGGTTACCAAAGTATTTAATGTTGAATACTCAAATGTGGATTATGTTTCATCAAAGGTTAGACACTTACTAACAAAATCAGCAAAACTAGTGACAGATAAAGAATCAAATTCAATTGTGATTACAGATTTTCCTTCTAACATTAAAACTGTTCAAAAAATAATTAAACTAATTGCAAAAGATTCGAAAAAAACTATTGAGATAGTGTCTTTTAAAAATATAAAAGCAGCAGAAGCAAGTACCAGCTTAAAAAGTATTGCTAAATCTGTGTTTAATGAAAAAATCGAAAAAGAAAAAGTCTCCATTCTTCCCAATAAAGACAATAATTCAATTATGATTGTTGGAAAACTTGAAAATGTAAATTTTCTAAAAAACTATATAATAAATATTGATAAAAAAGGCAGTCTAATTGAGCGAGTTGTTGAAGTTATTGGTCTTAAAAATGTTGAATCAACAAATGTGATTAAAATTATTAATTCCATTATAGAAAAAAGAAAATATGTTGATCCAGATAATAAACCTTTTGCTTCTACAGATGACGAGTCCAATTCAGTGGTACTTATGGGACCTAAAGATGAAGTGGGTTATTTGCAAGAGCTTATAAAAAAACTAGATGTTGATAGACCCCAGGTATATGTAAAAGCAAAAATCATTGAAGTAAATGAAAACAAAACTAAGAATATTGGAATTAAATATGGATTAGCCGGAGGGGCTAGTGGTAGTGCTGGACTTTTCTCTTTTGCTTCAAACCTGGGTGGGGTTACTTTACCTGCTGGAGATTTAAGTTCTATGATTGATTTACCCACTAATCTTACTAAAGGTTTGGCTTTGGGTGCTACCATAAATTTATTAGATGCAAACCAAGCAGTAGATATTATTTCTGAACCATCTATTTTATGTATTAATAACAAAGAATGTTCAATTTACGTGGGAGAGACAAAATCTTTCCAAACAGGGGCTACATCTACTACCTCAAGTGCTGATACAACTAATATTACATTTCAAAGAGAAGATGTGGGATTAACTTTAAAAGTTAAACCAAGAATATCAAATAGTAATAAAGTAACTTTAGAAATCACTGCAATTGTTGAAGATGCAAAGGAATTAAAAGATGGACAAACAAATCCTGATACTTCAAAAAAAGAGTTAACAACAAGTGCTATTGTTACAAATGGTGAAAATATAATATTTGGAGGGTATATAAAAAATACTGTAGATACTGTGCTGGATAAAGTTCCTTTATTAGGAGATCTGCCTATTATTGGAGCACTATTTAATAATGAGAAAAAAGTTAAAAATAGAATTAACCTTATTATTATAATAACTCCTTATATTATTCCAACAAGTAAAGATTTAAGTTTTGTAAAAAGTCAATTGGCTCAATTGAGAATATTAGAAGACAGATATACTGAAGATTTGAAATTTAGATTAGAAGAGCGAAAATTCGATGTTAAAAAAAGTGAATTTAAAAGAGATAAAGAGAAACATGAACTAGATGTGGAAAAAGAGAATTTAAGTAAAAAGAAAATTGAGCTTAAAGAAGAAAAGAAGCTATTTGATTTAAAAAAAATGAATAACACAAATCTTGGAATTTAAAGGGGCCTAAATATGAATATTAATGAAATACATGATTTAAATTTATCTCCTTTAGAACATGAAGGGCATGAAGTTGCACTTAAAAACTTTATTCTCTTTACAACTTTAAACGATACAACTGTAATTGGCATTTCTCAAGAACATATGAGTATTTCTTTTGATTACCTATCTAAATTTGAATATGTATATGAGGTTGTTTTTTTAGATGAAATGTCTTTTGAAAAACTTTATAATAAGTTTTTAGAATTGCGTACAGATAGACAAATGGCAGATATCCAACAAGAACAACAAGATGCAAGTTCCAGTGATGATGACTTTAATGTATCTGAGTTTTTACAAACAGGTGCGGATATTTTAACTTCTGAAGAATCTGCACCAATTATTAAATTTGTAAATTCACTTTTTTATAAAGCAATCAAGAAAAAAGCCAGTGATATTCATATTGAAACACATGAATACAAGTCAGAAGTGAGATATAGAATTGATGGTGTTTTATCAAAACATATTGAGCTTGATAAAAATATAATGGCATTGGTAATTAGTCGTATTAAGGTAATATCAAATCTTGATATTAGTGAAAAAAGAATTCCTCAAGATGGGCGAACGCAAGTGAAAATTGCAGGTAAAACTTTAGATATTAGAATCTCAATACTACCTACTTTTTATGGTGAAAGAGTTGTTATGAGAATTTTAATGCAAAGCGACGATATCCCACATCTAATAGATTTGGGATTTAGTCCTGATACTATTATAAAACTTGATAAAGTTTTAACAAACTCATATGGAATGATTTTAGTAACTGGGCCTACTGGAAGTGGAAAATCAACAACATTACATGCAATTTTACAAAAAATAGTAAACAGTGAAAGCAATATTATAACTGTAGAAGATCCCGTTGAATATAAAAGTGATAATATTAATCAGATTCAAGTAAATAGTAAGGTTGGATTGACATTTGCTAGTGGGCTAAGGTCGATTCTTCGACAAGATCCTGATATTGTTATGATTGGAGAAATTAGAGACACCGAAACAGCATCTATTGCAATTCAAGCCGCATTAACCGGGCACTTGATGTTTTCAACTCTACATACAAATAGAGCCCCAGCAGCTGTTACTAGACTTATTGATATGGGCGTTGAAAAGTTTTTGATTTCATCTTCGGTGTTGGCAGTTTTAGCTCAACGACTGGTTAGAAAACTTTGCAATACTTGCAAGGTTGAGGATGAATTAGCAGAAGCATTTGGAAATGAATTTGATTTACCAAATGATGTTTTACTGTTTAAAGCTGTTGGTTGTAATCAGTGCAATTTTACAGGATATAGTGGTCGATCAGCAATAGAAGAAATTTTTTTAATTAATGATGAAATTAAACATTATCTAAAAGGTGAGGTTGATGATATTACACTTTTAGACCTTGCAACAAAAAATGGAATGATTACACTAACTCAGCAAATTAAAGAAATGCTAATTGAGGGTAGAACTTCTTTAAATGAAGCAATAAGAACAGGAATAAAATAAAGAATGAATAAGATGAAAAAGTCATTTTTTTTAATTGAGGTGCTTATTTCAATTGTTCTTATTTCTGGTGTTATTTTTTCCCTATTTCAAATTAAAAGTAATAATTTA
>CAJXWI010000348.1 GCA_913062735.1 uncultured Arcobacter sp. | reverse complement strand
CACCTAAACTTATTTCAAAAGATGATTTAAAACTAATGAAAAAAAGAGCAGTTGTTGTTGATGTTGCAATTGATCAAGGTGGTTGTTTTGAAACTTCAAAAGCAACATACCATGATAACCCAACATATGTAGTGAATGATGTTTTACATTATTGTGTTGCTAATATGCCAGGAGCTGTTTCTTTAACATCTACGTTGGCATTAACTTCTACTACCTTAAGACATGGATTAAATATTGCGAATAAAGGACTTGAAAAAGCCTTAGCAGAGGATGTTCATTTATTAAATGGACTTAACACTTATGATGGTAAATTAACCAATGAACCTGTTGCAAAAAGTTTAGGTCTACCTTACGAACCCCTAACTTTTTCTTAAAAAATAAGCCAATAGAAAATATTGGCTTATTGTGTTTTATTTTAAAAGTATTTTGGTGGAAGTTTCTTTATAATTTTCTACTCTTGTGCTTTTTAAAAAGAATATTTCTCCTAATATATAGTAAACACTCAAACTATCCATATTCAAAGTACTTTTTATAGAAAAAAATCACGTCAATTTTATTCTATTATTTTATAAGACTTTTATGTATAATGCAAGCATTAATATGTAAAGGAATCTTATGGATTTTATCAACTTATCAATTTTAGCTATTTTTATTCCTACGTTCTTTTTTGTTTCAATTACTCCTGGAATGTGTATGACACTGTCTTTAAGCATGGGTCTAAGTATTGGTCTTAAAAAAACAATGTATATGATGTATGGTGAACTTATAGGTGTTGGATTAGTTGCATCTGCTTCTGTTATTGGAGTAGCAACTATTATGCTTAAATACCCAAGTATTTTTATGGTCTTAAAATATGCAGGAGGAGCTTATTTAATTTACCTTGGTGTTTCTATGTGGTTATCACGTGGGAAAATGGCCCTAAATTTAGAAGGAGATAGTTTTAATATCTCTAATAAAAATTTGGCTATTCAAGGCTTTGTTACAGCAATTGCGAATCCAAAAGGTTGGGCATTTTTTGTAGCATTATTACCGCCTTTCATTGATGAAACTCTTCCTATAGGTCCACAACTAAGTATTTTAATATTCTTTATTTTAAGTCTTGAATTTTTATGTCTAATTATTTATGCCAGTGGAGGAAGCAGTTTACGTAAACTTTTATCCAAATCATCTAATGTAAAACTTTTAAATAAAATTGCAGGTTCTATGATGATATTAATTGGAATTTGGTTAGCGAGTACCTAAAAAGGAATAAAATAATTTATTCCTTTTATAATTTTTATTTTCCTTTAAATTCACTTTTATTAACATTTGTTATTACATCTTGTGCAAGTAATTTTATATCGGCTGAAATAATATTTGTCTCATCAGCTACACTGGCATTTTCTTGTGTAAACTGATCCAGTGAATTAATTGTATCACTGATATGGTGCATAACAGTGGTTTGTTCTTGGGCCGCATTTGCTACATCATCAATGATCTGATCGGTTTCATTTATCTTAGCTTCTAAACTTTCAAAACCGTCAATCATGTTTGAAGTAATCTTTTTTCCTTCTTGCGCTTGCAAAGAAGCAGATACTACTAATTCCGTAATTTCTTTTGCAGCTTCTGCTGACCTACTTGCTAGGTTCCTTACTTCTTGCGCAACTACTGCGAAACCTTTTCCAGCTTCACCAGCAGTTGCAGCTTCAACTGCTGCATTTAAGGATAGAATATTCGTCTGGAATGCTATTTGATCAATTATTGCAATTGATTCGTTAATTGTTTGCACTTTTTCATTAATTTCATCCATTGAGGATACTGTTTGATTAGCAAGCTCTTTTCCTTCTTGCGAAGATTTTTTAGTATTTGAAGATAAAGTAAACATACTTTGAGCTTTTTTACTTGTTTCATTAATATTCTGCGTGATTTGTGTTATTGAGGCAGCAACTTCTTCTAAAGAAGCAGCTTGATTTGTTGCATTTGCAGATAAGGTATTCACATTTGAAGATAAATTTTTAGAAGTATTTTTCAAATTAATTCCATCTTTTTGATTATCTATTAGCATTTGAGTAATCATTTCATTCATTTTAAGAATTTGTTGTCCTATTAAACCAGAATCCGCCTCATTTAAAACTTGTGTAAAATCTTTTTTCGAGTAAGCTTCCAAAACTGTTGTTAAAGAATTGATATCTTTACCAACAAAACCTTCTAATTTATCTAACATATTGTTTATAAGTTCTTTTAATTCATTTAAGGAATCCGTCGAACAAGAGTCATTAATACGTTTATTTAAATATCCAGAACTAACTTCATTTACCACTTCTTTTACATTTTTAATTAAGGCATTGTCTTCATTAATATGTGCTTTTATATCTTCAATATTCGCATTCACAACAGAAGCCATTTTCCCTATTTCATCTTTTGAAGTAACTTCAATTAATTTTACAGAGTCATTTGTTTTATTTAAATACAGAAAAAAGTCCAAAAGTCCATTTTGAAATTTTTCTAAGGGATTTGAGACAATTTTATTAACCAAAACAAAAATAACAATTAAGATAATAAGTGTCAAGATAATACTTGCAATAATAAATTCATTTTGAACATTTTTAGAGATATCTAAAAATTCTTCTTCATAAGAGCCTGCAACTATAAGCCAATCCCATTTTTCATAAGAAACATATGCAACAACTTTTTTTCTTACTCCATTGTTTTCTTTATAATCGTATCTACTTGTACCAACTTTTCTTTTTAACATATCCTTTACAAATAAGTTATCATTTGCATCTTTTAAATTAGAAATATTTTTCCCTTCTAAAGAGGGATGCAATAATACATCTCCTTTAGAGTTTAGCACATAAATATAGCCTGTTTTTCCAATAAGTACTTTTTTTAGACGTGTTCTTAAACTCTCTAAACCTTTTGTAAAATCATAGCCAATATATAAAGCACCAATAATTTCACCTTTTGAAATAATAGGAGAATAAACAGACATATAACTTTTTCCAGCAATTGATTCTAAGCCCACAAAACGTTCACTTTTTTCAATTTGAGAAAAAATACTACTGTTTGGACTGATAGTATCTAACAATATTCGTTTTTCATCTTTATCTTTTAATGAAGAAGAAATACGTAAATACTCGCCTTTTTCTTTTACATAAATAGCTGCTGCTGCTCCTGTTTGATTGGTAAAAAAATCAACAGGTTCAAAGTTTTTATTTAATCTTGAAAAACCATCAAATAAAGCCAAAGTATCTCTGCCATTAATTTTAACAGTTCGCTCGCCTTTTAGACGTAAATTTCTAAATGTTCGCTCAAATACATTCATTAAAACCAAAGAATTCTTCTCTAATGCGTCATTATATATTTGTGCAGTCTGGTAATAACTTTTTACTTGAATTTCTAAATTTGACTCTAGTTCTTTTATCAGATTTTTGTTTATACTACTTATCATAATACTAGTAAATACCGTCATTAAAACCAGAATAATAATTCCAATTAAAATTGAAAACTTTTTATTTATACTGTTAATCATCTCACAATCCTGTTCTTTTTATTTCCTAATTATAGAATAAATAACTTTTTAATTAGCATAGCTATGGTAGTAATTTATTAATATAATTTTTACTTAAGTTAACATTCTACTGCATTAACAGCTAATCCACCCAAAGATGTTTCTTTATATTTATTCATCATATCTTTCCCTGTTTCAAACATAGTTTTAATAACTGAATCTAAAGATACATGGTGTTCTCCATCTCCATTAATTGCCATTCTAGCTGCATTTACTGCTTTCATTGAAGCCATAGCATTTCTTTCAATACAAGGGATTTGTACAAATCCGCCAATAGGATCACAGGTTAAACCTAAATTATGCTCCATTCCAATCTCAGCTGCATTTTCAACCTTATCTACATTTCCACCCATAGCTTCTGCTAATGCACCTGCTGCCATAGAACATGCCACTCCAACTTCTCCTTGACATCCTACATCCGCACCAGAAATAGAGGCATTTTTTTGATACAGCATACCAATTGCACCTGCTGTTAATAAAAATTTATTAATAGCTTTCATATCGTATTCATCTAAATTTTTATTAATAAA
>CAJXWI010000347.1 GCA_913062735.1 uncultured Arcobacter sp. | reverse complement strand
CTTCACTAAGCAACTTTGAAAACTCTGAGTTTGAAATTATATGGATACCAGACACCACATATTCAAATATTCCAAGCTCTAGTGCATCATATGCTTTTACAACATCAAGAATAATACCCAGTGCTCCTGATGGTGCAAGTGTCGTAATGGAAGATGTAGATAAACCCAATCATATTTTAAAAGACTCTGATATTGCATTGAAATATTTGATGATGATGGAGAATATGGAAGTGGGATTTTATTACTTATATTTTTACGAAGACAATCCTGTGTTATATAATACTTATGATAGTGCTTCAAATACTGCAAGCGTTCAAGCTCAATATGAGCGCTCACATTTTTTTGCTTTGAGCTTTGATTATGCCAAAGGTGACTTTGTATATAGAGTAGAAGCTGGTTTTACAAAAGACAAATATTTCTTAAATGATAGAGCTATAAGAGGTATACAAAAAAGTGATGAGTTTGCATATGTCTTTGGCATAGATTGGTATGGTTTTGAACAGAGTTTACTGAGTGTTCAATTTAATCAGGCGTATATATTAAGTGATAAAGGGGGATATAATGTTCCCAAAGTGGATAATACCATTACTTTATTATATAAAAGAGATTTTATGAATGATACATTATTTGCTGAAATACTAATGATACATAATTTAAATGACAATGATGGATTAATAAGACCAAAACTCTCACATGAATTGGATGTTGAGAGTATGATATATATTGGATTGGATAAATTTTATGGAGATGAAGATGGATTGTATGGGGAGTTTAAAGAGCAAAGTAGATTTACTTTTGGATATGAACAAACTTTTTAAAGCATTTTAAAGACTAAGTCCACTGAAAGTATTTAGTGGACTTAACTCTGATTGAAAATAAAAGTTTCTTAATTTGTATATAAAAATATCATCAAAGGAATATACAATAGGGATATTAAAGTAGAAATGAAGACCGTTAAGGACATCTTTTCTGGCTTGACATCTAATAAGGTTGCAATGGTTACTGTATTTCCAGCTAGAGGCACGATACTAAATAAAAACATAACCATATACAAGCCATCATTTAAAAAGTGTATAAAGGTTTTATCAAGATAAATAAACAGTAATATGGAAGCTGGCCATAAGATAAACTTGATAAATAATGCATATGAAATAAACTTAAAATCTAAAGAGTTATTTGATTTGATATTTTCCATTCCCATACCTAAAAGCATCATTCCTAAAATAGCATAGGCCCCTTTTAAGTAGTTGCTATAATCCACAAACATCTCTGGCATAGAAATGCCAGAAAGGTTTAAAGAAATTCCAAGAACAAAAGCATATAACACTGGAAGTTTAAGAACCTTTTTTATACTTTCTAATGCGGTAAAGTTTCCTTTAGCCGTTATATAATATCCCACAGAGTTTTGATATAAAATAGAAGCCAAAACAGTGAAAATAAATACATCAACAAGAGCTGGTTCTAAAAATAAAATAGCCAAAGGAATACCAATATTTCCAGTGTTTCCAGTTGCAGTGCTAAAAGAGAGAAGGTTAGCTGTATTATCACTCCAAATACGCTTGAAAATGGCCAAGGATGTAAATGCAAGTATGGAGCTAAAGAAAAAAAAGAAACTGGGAAGAAATAAAATAGAAGCATCTAGTTTTACGTTTATAGTAGCGATTAGTACAATTAATGGTGCTAGAATAAACAATAATATCTTTGCAATAGTATCTTTGTTACATTTTAATATAAAAGTTGAAAAAACTCCTAAGATGATACTAAAATAAAGGGGAAGTATTTTTCCTAGAAGAGTCATGAAAATAGTCATTAACTGCCTTGTTTGAAAATGAGATTTAAGCAATAGGATATTATAACTTTATGTATAAAGCATGTATACACTTAAGATAATGAGAAGGTTAGAGGCAGTGAGTAAAATTACTATGATATTATTCGAATGTCTCCATTTTGTTCACTACTATACTGAATATCATACTCATTTAACTTTTCAACAATTAAAAAGAAATCTGATTGATAGGTTCGCTCACCCGTATTTATAAATTTTAGTTTTTCTACGTCAAATTCAAAACTTGAATAAGTGAAGGTAATAATTTTTTCTATTTGTCGCAATTCTAACAGTAAAAGATTATTTGCATACTTGTTATCAACGAAAGACTTTCCTGTTAGTATTTTTATTATGTCTTTGTGTACTATTGGTCTTAGTAATCTTTCTTTAGAATAGTTTTCTAAACAAAATGTATTTCCATACTTTAAGGAGCATTCGTGAATATCGGATATTGTGATAATACGCTGTGACGGATTGGATTCAATAATAAAACTCATAAGCTGTTTTCCTTCATAACAAACAAAATCAATAAATACTATATCATAGGAATAATCACAATATAATTTACTTCCTTCTTTACTTGAAGTTATTCTATCAATGGTTATTTGTGTAGGTAAAACATTAATCACATGAGAAAAGTTAGAAGAATATTCTTCCCCATTTTTATTCTCAAACAATAAAAGTCTCATCTCCTCGTCCTTTGAAGCGTTATTTCAAAACAAGCGTATCATATATAAATGGTGTCTTCTGAGATAATTATAAAATATTTATGTGGCAAAAAAGTGGTTTCCCCTTGCTATTTTAATAATCAAAGATATTATAAAGGCATGTGTGTAGTTTGGTAATTTTTTGATCCGTGATTCTTTATTGTAAGGCCAAGTTCTAAAACCACATTTTTGACACATTTTTACCTTATACTTGTGATAGTGAAAAACTATTCAGTTAATAATAAAGTATCAAAGGAATTTGTAATGCTTATCATTTGGCTAAAAAGTATATTTTATGAATAAGTTTAATTTAAAAAATCTAAGTGTTTTATATGTAGAAAATGACAATAAAGTACGATTAGATTTGGAAAATAAATTGAAAGACAAATTGAAGTCAATTTATTGTGCCGTTGATGGAATAGAAGGGTTAAAACAGTTTAAATTAAATAAACCAGATATTATAATTACGGATATCACAATGCCTCGAATGGATGGTATTAATATGTCTATGCATGTAAGAAAGATTGATGCGACTCTTCCCATTATTGTGTTATCCAATGAGTACAGTATGTCGTATCTAACTGTTATATTAAAATTAGGAATGACACAATACTTTAGAAAACCAGTTGAGTATAAAAGGCTTATTGAAATTTTAGAAGTTATGTCAAAAGATATTATTTATGAAAAATAAAAATTCTAGTGAAACACTGCAAAAAATCATTCAATTACAACCCAGTATTATTTTTGCGGATGATGAGCAAAGAAAGACACTTTATGTGAGTGAATCTTTTATTGAGTATTTTGTTTCAAAAGATTTTTTTCTAATAGAAGAAAATGAAAATTTAATTTATGATTATTTAAAAGAAAATAAACCTATGACAGCAATAGATAAGACAGAAATATTTTGGCTAGACTATATCTTTTTAAATCCAAATATTTCTTTTAAAATGAATGTTAAAATTAAAGACTCAACATTACTTTTTTATGTAAAAACAAAACGAGTAGTTCATGAAGACAGTGGGAAATCTGCTGTTATGATTACTCTCATACAACTTTAATTATGTTTTAAATGCTTTGTTTTTATTTCTTTTTAGTTTATTTTCTTAATTAGTGCTATTGATAAAAGGAACACTCATACAAGTAAGTCCCGCTTCAGCTTTTACAAATTCTGTGATATCAGTTGACTTTACATTATAACCCAAAGATTCAACCAACTCTATTGTTTTAGGAAAAGCTTTATTCATACAAATGGTTTCATTTATTTTTAAAATATTTGCACCAAAGGGTTCTTCTGTTGGTACATTTACTTGTATGTAGCCTTCAAAGGCACTACTATTGACCCATGAAGGATTAATGAGTATTGTTTTATCATCAAGTGCCGTACAGCCTGTTTTAAGATGTAAACAACCAGGTACGGCAACACTAATGACTTCATAGCCATAGGGATCAATTATAGCCCTAAGAGCATCTATTCCTTGTTCATTGGTTCTAGCACCCAATCCCACAAAGATACGACGACCTATTTTAAGTACATCGCCCCCTTCAATTTT
>CAJXWI010000346.1 GCA_913062735.1 uncultured Arcobacter sp. | reverse complement strand
CATCTTTATCTTTAAACAAAGAATACATAGTTCTACGGTTTAATCCAGTATATTCAACTAATTGAGCCATTGATACAGCCTCATATCCTTTTTCCCAAAAGATATTCATTGCTTTATCAAGTACATCATTTAAATCGTATTCTACAGGTCTTGCCATATAAATATCTCCATTTGTGTAATTATAGAACAATTGTTCTATAATGTCAAGTAGAAATAAAATGAAAATTCTTCTCTTCATTTTTTTATAGCTAAAGAACGATTTTAAATTGAACACCCTTATTGTAGTTTTTTACCTTAATATTCCCAAAAAGTTTTTCTTCAATTAACATTCTTACAATAACCATACCCATGCCAAAGTTTTCTATATTCTTTTTAGTGCTGACATTGTATTCAAAGATAGACGAAATGGGATTTATTTTGATGCCACCTGCATTATCTTCATAAAGAATGATTATTTTACCTTCTTTTTTATAGCTTGTGATATCTATAGTGTTTTTTTCAAAACTTGAATCAAACGCATCCAAGGAATTATCAATAAGGTTTAGCAGTATATTTGAAAAAATATGATTATTAATACGAATATCTGTATTTTTGATTATCATATTTATAGCTACATTTTTTAAAGTAATTTTAGATTGAATCATCTTGATACTATTTTGAATACATTCTTGAATTAAAGCATCATTATTAAGCAAGCTATGGGAATAAAAACTACTAAGTTCGTGCAAGGTTTTATTCATATGATGTATATTATTTTGGATTAAAGGCAATTGTTCTTTTAATGTCGTATTTACATTATCATTTTGATGATTTAATACCGTTTGAATAAGTGTTGTTGATGTTCCTATCTGCGTTAAAGGGTGTTTCCACTGATGCGTAACATGAGCAATGGTTTGCCCAATTGTACTGAACCTTGACTGCTCTAATAAATATTCTTTATTTTGTAGATCTTCTAGGTGTTTTATTTGAGTTTTATTGTACAAAGCAATAGAAAAGAAAATTAAATCTAAAATAATTCCAAGAGGAAAAAACATCTTAAACCAGAGGAAATAAGGAACAAAACCATTCATAACTAGCGTGTAAACGATAATACATACTAAATATAAACCTTGGCCAATTAAATAATATCTAGAACCTTTCTCTTTTTTATAGTACATATATATTGCAGTTATTAACAAAGAAATACAATAAAAAACAGCGGAGAAGGCAACTACACTAAAAACATAAAAATACGATTCATCAAAAAACTGGGCATAAAGTAGTAAAATAATAATAGATGCAGCTAAAAGTATTTTGAACCTAAAGTACCATTTTAGTTTTGGGTAGGCATTTTTTATATTAAAAAAATAATAAGGCAATAAAAGCAAACCTATTAAAAGAAAAACAGAAGAATTCCACGTTATTGCAGTAATCAAATCTAAGTTTAATCCCAAGTCCATTTGATATAAAATACCACTTACTCCCGATAAGTATAATAAAGTAATAAATACGTTTAAACTTAAAATTAAATGAGGAATACTTCTTTTAATATTGAAAACAAAAAAATTATACAAACTATATAATATAAGAATCCCTGCAAAAATACCAAAATATAATAGAAAATGAAGTTCTTTATATATATAAGCATTTCTGTGTTGAATTTTCCATCCAAGATTATAGACATAGTAGTTTTTTATTTTTGAAATGATAGTTACTTCTTCATTTTTATCTAAAGAGAGATTAAACGTAGAAAACCTACTGATTTCTTCTCTTTTATTTTGTGCTTGTAAATCTCCTAGATGATGAAGAATAACTTCTTTGTTTTTTTTAAAAACATAAACATCAATATAATTTGTACCAGGAAGGATATTTGATAAGGACAAAATTTGTTTTGAATTTGAAGCGTTTTTTAAGGAGATTTTTGTCCAAAAAGCACTTTTTGTGGAGGTGAAATGATGTTTTTTGGGAAGTTTGAAATCTCTACTGTTTAGTACATTATTTATAGTTAAAAACCCATTGTCATTTATAAAGTATAAATAATTAGAAGAGTCATGTTTTATAAAATCCTTGCTGATTTCTAAAACGTTTGTAGCAAAAAGATTTAAAGAAAAGAAAATGAATATTAATATTAATTTTTTATACAAATTGTTTTCTTAGGTACATAAAAGACTATATCCCAAGGCTTTATTATTTACTATCATATTTTTACCAATTTTTAATCTTAGTCTATAAAATAAATTTTTTATTGCTTGCTCACTTTTATTATGTTCTGTATCCAAGGCGTATTTTATTTGATCTACGCTTGTAATATTTGTTTTATTAGTAATTAAAAGTTCTAAAACCAAGGCTTCGTTTTTAGTTAGTTTTGTAATTGTATTGTCTTTTTTTATTTCTTTCCGTATGAAGGAGTATTCTATATCATTAAGTAAGATAGAATCTAAAGATTTACTTTTTATTTTAGTAGCTATTTTTAATAAGGTAGTAGATAAGGTTGTATATTCTATTGGTTTTATTAAATAATCAATTAAACCTAAAGGAATAGACTTTAATAGTTTCTCTTTTTCTGAGTAATTGCTCATCATAATAATAGGAATATCATTATCTATACGTCTTATTTTTTTGCATAATACATAACCACACATCTTAGGCATTACGTAATCTGTGATTATTACATCAATTGATGAAACTTCTTCATAAATTTTTAAGGCTTCACTTCCATTTTTAGCCGTAAGAACGGTATCAAAAAAAATAGATAAAGTAAGCTTTAAATTATGCAGTATTTGTTCATCATCATCTACAATAAGTATGGTAGATTTTTTTAATATTAGAAGTTTATTTTCTTTCATTTGTCTTTCATTTATAAATATTATTTTATTTATATTATATCTAAAGCGAGTCTTATAATAGTCCCAAATTATAAATAACTTGAAACTCTAAAAAGAGGATTAAATGATAGAATATATGTGTTTTATTCATAGAACAGTCTTTTCTTCTTTAAGAAAAGATTTTTAAACTAAAAATAGATTATAAAATATATTTATAAATATAGGAACATAATGAAATTATTTTTCTTTTTCTTTATCTTCGTTGCTTTCTCTTTTTCAAGTACAAATGAACTTCATTTTTTAAAAAACACTAAGATAGAAGTACAAAATACTATTATAAGTGAAGTGAATAAAAAAGATGTCACCTTTGAAAATGTCAATAGAGATATTGACTTTGAAAAAAAAATACTGTTAGTTTTTACACAGAAGATAAATGATAAACAGCAAAAAATTGTTGATATAAAAAAAGAAGCTCATTTTTTACTTTTAGAAATAAAAAATCTTCAAAAAGGTCTAATTGAAAAAGAATATATTATTTTTATTCTTCTGCTTCTATTTTTATTCATTATAATATTTACAATTAAGATATTAAAACAAAATAAACTGTATAAAAAGTTATCTCAAATAGATGTTTTAAGTGGACTTTTTAATAGAAGGTTTTTAATAAATAGAATGGAAGAAGAGATATCAAAATATAAAAGAGATAAAACACTTTTTTCTATTCTTCTAATTGATATTGACTACTTTAAAGCAGTGAATGATAAATATGGTCATGCAAAAGGTGACGAAGTTATTAAAAAAATATCTGATTTAATGAACAAATACACACGAAATACAGATATTTGTGTAAGATGGGGTGGAGAAGAGTTTATTATTTTGGCTACGAATACTAATCTCTCTGGCGCTTTGAAGTTGGCTGAGACTTTTCGTGAGGTTATAGAAAAAAGTAATTTTGAAATTAAGATTCCTCTTACTATTAGTACTGGTGTATCAACTTATAATGAAGGTCAAGTACAAGAGTCAGTATTAAAAATTGCTGATGAAAGGCTGTATAAAGCTAAAAGAAATGGAAAAAATAGAGTTGAATTCAATTAATTTCTATTATATTTTCATATCTTTTGCTATTATTGTGAAATAAAAAGGAAGAGTAAATGACCTACGATAATTTTAAAAACTTAGTTATAAATACAAGAAGTACACGAAGATTTTTACCAAATATTGAAATAAAAAAAGAAGAACTTGAAGAAATAATTGATTTGGTACGAGTCACATCAAGTGCTAA
>CAJXWI010000345.1 GCA_913062735.1 uncultured Arcobacter sp. | reverse complement strand
AATCTAAAAACAAACAATAACTCTTTGATGAAGACATTTAAGATGTTATATAATTTATCAAATAAATACGATATTTTATATGTGGAAGATGAGCCCAATTCAAGATTAGATATTGGACAATTGTTTAAGGATTTGTTTAATAGAGTTGATTTTGCAGAAAATGGTCATGAAGCATTAAGCCTATATCTTGATTACAATGATGAAAACCACAAGTGTTATGATATCGTTATTACTGATATTGAAATGCCTGTGATGGATGGAATAGAGTTGTGTAAAAATATCTTTCAACTATATGAAGACCAGCAAATCATTGTTTTGTCAGCCCATGATCAATCTGAATGTCTCATAGAATTAATTAACATGGGTGTCCATGGATTTTTACAAAAACCCTTTGAGAAAAATAAAACACTAGAGATTTTGTATAATATGTGCGAAAAACTGGACCATCAACTAGAGCTTACCAGAGTAGTAAAACTCAATAATGGTTTTGTATGGAATAGTGATTTAAAAACACTCAGCCATGAAGGTGAGGATATTACTTTATGTGCCAGCGAAACTTCTTTGTTGGATTTACTTATATCAAATAGAAATATAACTTTTAGTATAGATGATATTTTCAATGTGGTATATAATGATTATTTTGAAAAAGATTTAAGTGTAGATTCAGTGAAGTCATTGTTAAAGCGAATACGTAAAAAAGTACCCAGTGATTTAATCAAAAATATTTATGGTGAAGGGTATCGAATCAATCAAAAACTGTTTATTGCTTAAGCTAAACTTGTTTTAGCCCTAAGGATAAACTCGCTTTATCTAAAATAGAATAAACTTGTCTTATTCCCAAACTAAATTTGATTTAATTTTTTTTAGTACTTTTGATATCATCAATATCATGAATGATTTCTACTTTATTTTCTTCTTTATTACTTAACAAACTGGTTTGCGTGTTTCTTGAATCCCCACTTAACGATGATATCAATCTATTTTCTTGTTCTGCATTTAATTTTCCACTTGCAATGGTATCTAAGATTTTACTGGCAATTTCTACCTTGGCTTTGTTTTCTTTTTCTTGAAAGTATTTGTTTAAATTGTCTTGATAGGCTCTTAGTTTGTCTTTTCTTCTGTTGTTAAAATAAGTAAATAAAGCATAGGTGAAAATAACAATCAAAAATGAGACAATGGCGATTAGATACTTCTGTGAACTTAAAGTATTGTTGTTTTCTTGTTTTAACAAATCAAATTCTAAGTTTTTTTCTTTACTTTTAACTTCTAGTTTAAATTTTTGTAATTCATATTTTTCTTTTTCAAGAGTAGATTGTATTTTTGCCAATTCCAGCTCTTTTTTTGTGGAGTTTAAGGCTATATCATTGGCTATTTTTGCATCTGTTTTTTTAATATTGAGCAGATGTGCTTGTTCTAATTGTTGGGTTTGAAGTAGCTGATTAAATTTTAATTCTTTTTCTTTGAGTTCTAATTGGGCACGTTGTAGGTCTAACTCTTGTTTAGAGGGTCCAAAAATAGAGTTGAGTTCACAACCTGTAAAAATAAATGTTATTAAAATAAAATTGATCAATAAAATTGTTTTCTTCAAGTCTTTCCTTTATAAAAATGAATAATATCATATTAGTGTACATAAAAAACTTTTACCAATAACAAAATATATAAAAATGAAAGCTACAAACTATGGTGAGTCTAAAAGATACACTTAAGTACCAAATTAAGAGGAAAACTTTTATATTACTTTGGCTACTATTATTAGTATCGAATTATAGTCAAAATTTTAATTAAAGTTTTTTGGAGATAAGATGAGAGAACGGTTTTCAATAGTTATTACTGATATCCACGGTTCAAAACATTATAACCTACATCAAGTCATCAAAAAAATCATCATGTACTCTATCTTAGTCGTCCTTACTCTACTTGTATCTTCTGGTTTTTTCATCTCTTATTTAAATAAATCTGTTAATGAGTTAGAAGTTAAAAAAGAAAAACTTGAAACGGTTTATACCAAACTCAAGATGGACAACAAAAGTGTCAATGAAACTATTTTACAAAAAACACAGAAAGTTGAGCTATTAAGCCAGAAAGTTGAAGAGTTAGAATCTCTAAAAACAATCTACTCGCAACTAAAAACGGAAAACAAAAATATCAATGAATCTATCAGTCAAAAAGTTGAAGAGCTTGATTCTTTAAACACAAAAATGAATGAACTGGAAGTTTTAATTGGTATTAAACCCTCTGGCGAAAATGTATCTCTTATTGAAAGAGTGGATTTGGCAAAGGTATCAACAGTACAAAAAAACCTACTATTTCAAAATATCCCCAATGGATATCCCATCAAAAATGAGGGAATTACTGGAAGATATGGCTGGAGACAACATCCAATTGTTAAAAAAAGGGAATTTCATACAGGCATTGATTTACGAGCAAAAAGAAATACAAAAATCTATGCTACGGCTGATGGGGTCATAAACTTTGCAGGATTTCATAAAAAAAGTGGTTATGGGATCATGATTATCTTGGATCATAACTATGGCTTTAGGACGCTTTACGGGCATATGAACAAAGCCATTGTTAAAAAAGGTGATGTGGTTCGAAAAGGTGATCATATTGGTTATACTGGAAATACAGGATTAAGCTCAGGCCCTCACTTACACTATGAATTGCGTTATTTGCAAACAGCAACACAACCATTGAGTTTCATGAATTGGAACATGAAAAACTACGAAACTATTTTTAAAAAGGAGAAACATATAAAATGGCAATCTTTAATAAACCTAATGACAAGTCAAGCAAGCCAAGTATCAATGCTTCAGGTACCACAATTATCGCCGCAGGAACAAGAATCAAAGGTGAAATAGAAATTGAGTGTAACTTACATATCGATGGGGAATACGAAGGTATTGTACGCTCAGCTAAAAATGTTACTATTGGAAAGTCAGGATTAGTAAAAGGTGAAGTGCATGCAGATAAAGTGATTATCAGTGGTGCTTTTACTGGAAGTATTGATTCAAATATCGTTGATGTTTTACCCAATGGTAAACTTTTTGGAAGTGTTATTGCAAAAGAGTTTGTAATAGAGCGGGGTGGTTTTTTTGAAGGTGATAGTAAAACCAAAGATACTTTAAACTTAGAAAATGCCAAACCTTTGATATTGGATAGTAATAACACTTAAGTATAATTTACTGTAATGTTTTTATACTAAGTTCTTTTTTACGCGAAATTAAGATACTTCATAAGGCTATTAGAAGTATCTTGAAAATTCTTTTGAAAAAATTCTTTTCTTTTCGATTTATAAATCACAAAACTGTAACATAATTACTCATACTATTAAATATATGATGCTTTAGAGTATTAATTCAACATTCTTGAGTAACTATCGTTAATATTTAGATAAAATGCCAAAAAATTATCCAAGTTGTATAAGTAAAAAGTACAAAGGATAAAAATTGACTCATTAACAAACCAACACACAGAATAATATTAGAGTGTGAGGGTACAAAAAAGTCAATATTTAGGAGCAAATAGATCTATTTAGAAAACTTAACTTTAAAAACTGCCACTAAAAATGTATTACATTTAGTGGCAATGGTGTTTTTGTTTGTTATGACAACAAATACACAAGCTTTTCAACTAGACGTTGAGCAAGAGAAACTGGCACACGAAATTTACAAAATCGGAAAAACATTTAAAACCGCTGATGGAATTACTATAGAAAATACCCTAACGGCAATTTCTTTGAGAGAATCTTCTTTGGGAAAGTTTATCGTTGGTGATAAAAAGAAAAATGGTGATTTAAAACCTTTAGAAGAGATGTCTTTGGGTGCCTTTCAAATAAGACTTGGAACAGCAAGAGATGTGATTATGAACAATGATTTGTTTAAATACAAGTATCTTTTAAAAGACAATTTAAAACTGGTGAATCGACTTTTAACTGATGCCAAGTTTGGTGCGATTATTACAGGGTACTATTTTGTAAATAATTATAATGAAGCCTTAAAAAGAAATATGTGGAATCCATACTTTAGAGCAGTTTCAAGACACAATGGTGGATGGACAAACAACAAATATTACAGAGTTTTTCTAAAAGATATTAACAAAAT
>CAJXWI010000344.1 GCA_913062735.1 uncultured Arcobacter sp. | reverse complement strand
TTATCTAAACAAGTTATGCAAGATGATTAAGCGAACTATCATCTCTCCTAAAGAAAATTTAAAAAGGAATATTTTGCGATTTTCCTTTTTTAGACTTGTTTTACTGTATGTTTTAAAGAGATTTGTTTATTAATTGGAGTTTTTTCACGCGACTTAGTTTTTTAATAGAATATTCGCGTTTTGAAGCAAGACTTCTATTTTCTGCTTTTTCTTCGTAAAGCAGTTTTACCGGGCGCCTTGCTTTTGTGTATTTGGCGCCCTTGTCTTTATTATTATGTTCATCTAAACGTTTTTCAATATCTTTAGTTATTCCTGTATATAAAGTTCCATCATTGCATTCTAGGATATATACAAAATACGACATTGTTTTCCTTCTGTTTATTCTTATTATATCGAATCAAACGTTTTCCTACTAAAAACTGTCTGTGAGTATTTTATTTTCATATTCTGAATCAAGGACTGTTTCGTAAGTAGGTAAAAAAAGGGAAGAAAATTCAGTTTTTTGGAAACCTTCGTTTGCACTATGCATTATTTTTATTACTTCAATTTCTTTGAAATCAGTATCTTCTAGAAATATATTTTCATCTTCAAGGGTAAACAAGTCTTCGAAATTAATATCTAACTCACGGCTTTGAATTTTTTGATAATTCTTATATGAGATATCATTTAATTTTTCAATTATTTCATCTATATTAATGCTCTCGTATTCACAATTATTCTCTGAGCCATTATTACTGTTATTCCCTTCATCATCGTTATCATTCTCTTCATTTTGATTATTATCTTCTAGAATGGGTTGTTTTATGATACTCTCTTCATCTCCCCCATTTTCTTCTTTTGAAGTTGCAGTAACTTCGATTTTTTTAAGCTCTTCTTCACTTAAAGGTCTTGTTGATACAATAGTTATTGATTCATCAATGCATTTTTGGTTTTCATCTATTTCAAGGACATAATAACCATCAATTAACTCTAATTCATTTCCATTTTCATCAAAAAGTTTTACTCCGTCTGGTAACGTTGAGGCGTCAATTTTAATTGAATCAATATTTTCACTATCTATATCAGTGACTTTTGCAGTGATTTTTAATTCATAGGAATAGGTATTGTATTCCTCAAAAAGTGTTTCATCTCCTATTACTGTTCCATCTGAAAACTTTATCGCTTCAAAACCGTCTAGGCTATTTTGAATATCATCTACGTTATTAATATAATCATCATAAGTATAGCTGTTTAATACAATACTGTCTTTTCCACATCCCCCAATAATATCAGCATTTATTTTGCCATTGACGACTAGGGAGTCATTTCCTTTTCCTAGGTTTAATGTTTTGTTCACATCTCCATTGATAAGTACATAATCATCTCCATTTCCTGCATCTATTCGTCCATTGGAATCACCTAAGACTTCTAAGAAATCATCTCCTTTTCCTAAGTCTATAGAATTATTAGCATTTCCTTCTACTAAAACATGATCATTTCCATTTCCAAGATTAAGATTGCCATTACAGTCTCCACCTATATGTAAAGCATCATTTCCATCATTAAGAGTAATAGAAGAATTATTGTTTCCATTAATCTTAATACTGTCATCTCCTTTTCCAGCCGTAATCTTTTTATTGGCATCATTATTGATTTCTAGAATATTATTTCCATGGCCTAAGTCAATCTTATCATTTGCATTATTACCAATATAGATGACATCATCACCATTTCCTGCTGTAATTTTTTTATTGGCATCATTTCCAATATCTAATTTATTGTCTCCATTTCCTAAATTAATTTTTTGGTTTGCATTATTTGTAATAATTATTTGATCATCTGCCCAAGAACATTTGATAGCTCTGTTTGAGTCTCCCCAATAAAAGTGTGTAGGTTTTTTAATAAAATGATCCTCAAGTCCTTCAATTCCTTGCCATGTTATGGGTATTTCTTTAGGATTTTTATCAATAATAAGATCTAAAAGAGGAGATTGAGCTTCTTTATCTGGAATGGGCTCGGGTTCAGGCTCTGGCTCTGGTTCTGGTTCTGGCTCAGGCTCTGGCTTTAAAATAGGAGATTTTTCTTCTTCATCAAAAACACTGTTTCTTGAATCTTCTTTTACCGTCTCTATTTTAGAAGCTATTATTTCTTCCTCTTCTTGTATTCTTAAATTTAAGATATTTTTATCAAAGTTATTCTCTTCTAAAAAGATATAGTCTAAAAAAGATGTATTAAAATCATAGGCTGAGGCTTTTGCAGATTCTAATAAATCAAGATAATGAATATAACTGTTCACATCATAATCTAAAAAAGACAGACTAAAAACATAACTTGAATCTGCTGTTAAGATATCGTCATTTTTTTGCAGAAGAAGAAGTGCATTTTTTATTTTTATAAACTTGGTTTCTTTATTGTAAATTATAATATCTGTTTCATTTAGGACTTTAAAATCCAGTTCTTTTACGAAAGAATTGATTTTTATGTGTGAAAATTTAGAGGCATCTAGAATCAAAGACTCATTGAATGCTATAGCTTTTGTATCATTATTTTCTTGTGTTAATAGAATTTTCATATCAAACCTTTAAGCAGATACTATGAAAATTATGTGTGACTTTGGTGTTGGAATAAAAGTTTTACTTGATATAATAAATAAAAAGATAATTTTAATGAATAAATTAAAACACAGTAGTATATTATATGTTGAAGACGATCCTATTACACAAGAAAATATTTCGTCTTATTTAGAAAGACAATGTAAAACACTGTATTTAGCTAGTAATGGAAAAGAAGGTTATGACAGTTTTGTTAAAAATACTCCCGATATTGTAATAACAGATATTCAAATGCCAAAACTAAATGGTCTAGAAATGGCAAAAAAAATACGAAAGATCTCAACAAAAACTCAAATTATTATTACTTCTGCGTATTCACAAGAAGAGTATTTATTAAAAGCCATCAATTTACATTTAATTCAATATATTATAAAACCTCTAAGTATTATTAAAATAAAAGAAGCCTTACTTAGCTGTGAAAGTTATTTAGAAGAAAAACCGGAGCATAATATTTATTTATCTGATAATTTTGTTTATAATACCCAAGAAAAAGAATTAAGTAAAATAAATCAAATCATTTCATTATCTAAAAAAGAAAGAGCTTTGTTAGAGCTTTTTATAAAAAACCATCCTTCTTCTCTCTCTTATGAAAGCATAGAAAATAATGTATACGATGCCTGCTCTTCTAAAAATGCTATTAAATTATTAATAAAATCACTAAGAGAAAAAACCTCTAAAAATACAATTACGAATGTCTCTGGTTTTGGGTATAAAATACATTTGGATAATAATGAATAATATTTTAATTGGTTTTTATATAGGCTCCCTTTTTATGGTTATTTTATATAATTTCCAGTGGTATTTAAGCAATAAAAAAATCGCTTATTTGTACTATAGTTTTCTACAATTTTTTATGATTTTGTTTATTTTGCAAAAATATCAAATTATATTTTTAAATACGGCTTGCCTTATAATAACGGCCATTCTAGCTTTTATTTTTGCTCTTTTATTTTCAAAAGAATTTCTAGAATTAAAAACATATTATAAGAATATATATACCTTTGTAAATATTATCATTTTTATAATTGTTGGCATTAGCATCATATCTTTGTATCTTAAAAATTATGAAATATTCCAACAGGCTTATTCTATTTTATTTTTTCCCTTCATTCCTATTTCATATTTCATTTATAAAAAAGGCTTTAAACCTGCCTTGTACTATGTTTTGGCATGGAGTGTCTTTGTTTTTAGTATTTTTATCTCAGATATAATCAAAATATTTGATATTCTGCATTTAGATAATTTTCCTTTTTTGTATATTGGTAACTTTGTTCAAGCACTAATCTTATCTTTCGCACTGTCGTATAAAACAAAAATTCTAATCAAAGAGAAAAAAGTACAAGAGCAGATATTGATTCATCAAAGCAGACTCGCATCAATGGGTGAAATGCTTAGTAATATTTCTCATCAATACAGACAACCATTAAACCGTATTGCGTCTTTTATTATGAATATGCAGCTTCATATTATGGATCATTATAAAAAAGAAGATTTTTTATTAGGCAAATTAGATGAA
>CAJXWI010000343.1 GCA_913062735.1 uncultured Arcobacter sp. | reverse complement strand
TCCTTCTCATATTAAAGATGAGCTAAACAAACATCTTTTTAATAAAGCTTGGCCTATAAAACTAGCTGATTTGGATGAACTTTAGATTAGGAATCTTTTTATCCTAAAACTAAAACAAGTCCCAAAGCAATAAAAAAGAAACGTGCAAATTTAATTAATAGTTTCATTGTATATCCTTTACTCTTCTAGTTTATCACAGGAACTTTTTTTCTCTAATTAATAATTAGACTTAAAGGCTTTTTTTAAGCCTTCGTACTAATTAAATGATCTTTGATAGGTAAGTTCATACTGAGTCTCAAGATTAAAAGAACTTTTTTTGTCTAATTGAATAGTATAAATATAAGAATATAAACCATCTTTTTTAAAAGAACATTTATTTTTACAATTATGTTCTATCTCAATATCTTTTACATTGGAAGAGTTATACTGCTCTTTTATTTCTATAGTTCTTTTTGTATTGCTTTTGTTTTCAATACTTCTTATATAAGAACTTTTAATATAACGTTTTGTTTTTTTAAATTCTGTTTGTACTATTTTAGAAGAGATATCAAAAAACTTACCAATATTAATAGAGATTTTCTCATCAAGAGAGGTATGTTTTATACTACTTTGTCCGATAAAATGCGAGAGTTTTTCGTCTTTTTTATATACTCTAATGGTTCCTTTTGGTAAAGCTATTCCCAAACCATCGTTTTTTGAATTATTAAGTTCAATAATATGAGAGAGTTTTTTAGTGTTTATTTTATTAAAAGCATGAAAATAAATTGAATTACTGCTTTGTGCTTTGGTTTTTATTTTTATATTGTTTTTATTTATAAAATTGATTTGTTTTTTTTCTTTATTGTTTATACTTTCTTTAAAGGGTATTTTATATAAATGATATCCCGCAAACTCTTTTTGTGAAATTACAGGGGAGTCTTCCATCAGTGCCATTGATTTGTATCTTCTTTGCAAGGCTACTTTAGGAGCATTTGTTTGTACTTCTCCTGCTATTACATAAATATTTGCATTCTTATAAGACTTCCCTGAGTTATTGTTAATAGTAATCCAAGCAGAAAGTGAATTTGTTTTATCAAGGTTCAAAATATAATCACTTTTCCATGAAATATTACGTGTGAGATAATTTAATTCTATGTTTTGCAAACCTTTTTTTGATTTTGTATTCCAAACTAATGAGGGTTTAGTAAGTAAATCTTTGGGAAGTGAATTAAAAATAATATCACTGTTTTTAATACCTGAAATAATCTCATTGTTTTTTTGAAGTAGGATTGGGTTTAAAGAAAGCAAGAGTGCTTTTTCTTTTTTGTATGCATAGGCACTTGAATATACTTTGTAAGTGATTTCTTTATTGATGTGTTTTTGAAGCAATTTGTTTAAGGACAGAATATCATAACGATAGTTCTGAGAATACAGAATGGTTTTTTTTGAAAAATTAGGAATAATCGATTCAAATATCACAGATGAGGGTATTCCTTCATAAATAAGTGTTTGTTTTCCATCGTTTTTTAAATTAATAAAGCGTTGTTCATTTATCATGGCAAGATTGTTATTATAAATACTTATTGATAAATTTTCACTGTGTGAAATTTTACTTGTTTCTTGGGAAATTAAATTACTTGTAAGTAATAATAAAACGATACTTTTTTTTAAATGACTTATGATCATAGGGGTCCTTTTTTTATTTCTTAACTTAAGTATACAATAGAAATTAAAATAAAATATACTTATAAATAGTGTACTTATTGTTAAGCTTTTTTGATATACACTTGTAAATAAATTATTTTAAGGATAAAAAATGTTAGAAAAAAGAGTAAAAGATTTTTTGCAAGAATCTTTCCTAGATTTAGGAGATTTTACTTATACTTTTGAAGAAGAAGATAAAGAACTAATTGTTATTTTTACAGAAATATTTACAAAACCTTTTGAAAAAGAACTTTTATTTAAAGAGATTGATAATGTTTTATACTTTCATTCTATTTCTTATGGGCACAAAAACATTGAAAAAGCTCAAAATCTAAAGTACTTTTGGATTGAACTTTTAAGTGAGTATTAAATAAACTTGTTCATTATATTGTTTTTAAAGCAAAAAAGCTTTAAAATGAAATAAAAAGACAAAGGAAGTTCTAATGGACGAAGAAGAAAGAAGAGATATAATCAATGTAGACTCTGTTTTATTAAAAGAACTTCGTATCTTAGGATATAACATTACTAATGCTAAACTTGAAATAATGATAGAAAAATGTTTTATTTATAAAGAAAGTATTTATTTGGCTCTAAGAAATAAAAATCATAAATCAAAACTTGCTTTTATTTATTTTGATCATTTTTCAAAAAATGAATCCAGATGTCGTTTAAAAGCGATGATAGTAGATAATAAAAACTTAGAAAAAGATGCAGCTTTGATTTTTGTTGAATACAGCAAACGAATAAAATACAAAAACACACGTGAAGGAAATAAACAAAACGTAGGAGATGAATACAATAAATATGAATATATTGAATTTGAGAAAAGCAATTTCACCTATGATGGAAAACTTCATTTAAGAATTGATGCATAAAATAATTATTTTTGAACTATTTAAGAACTATTTAATAATTATTTAATAGTCACAGAATAGTTGCAAAATAGTCTATACAAGAGGTAATTATATAATTTACTTTTAAAAATAATCCCATTATAATGAAGAAATTTTTATATTGGAGTATTATGAACTATAAGAAGTATGTTGATGAATTGTTGCTATTTATTTTTATCAGTACTTTTTTAATGTATTTTATTGTGACACAATCTTATGAAATGTTGTTCCATTTTGTTATAGAACATGAACAGCATGGCTCAAAGATTCTCGTTTTTTTCCCAATTCTTCTTGCTTTAGTTTGTATTGTATATGCTTTAAAAAAATATTTTGATTTAGCTGCTAATAATAAATTATTGTTAAGTTCCTACATGATTGATAAGTTAACAGGATTAAATAACAGAGAAGCATTTTTATATCGATTAAAAAACAGTGGAAAACATTCTGTTATTCTTTTAAATATAATTGATTTTAAATCTATTAATAAAACCTTTGGTTTTAGAGAAGCAGATGTATTATTGATAAAAGTGGCAAAAAAACTTGAAGTTGTAGTAAAAAAAATCTCAGGTCTAAAGTTATACAGAGTTTTTGGAGATGAATTTGGACTAATGTGTGAACCAGGTATAAACTTAAAAGAATTATCCCAAAATATAAGAAATGCATTTGAAGAAGATTGTTTGTTTTTTCAAGAAAATGCCCTTCACCTTAGTTTAAATATTACTTATTCCCAAACCAGTCCTGAATTGTTAACTGCTTCTATTGCGATGCAAGAGTGTAAAGAAAACCTAGAAAAATATATTCTTTCTTTTGAAAGTATAGAAGAGCATGTGAAAGAAAACAGTAATAGCTTAGAAATGCTAAAAGTAATTAAAGATGCTATTAGTGATGATACAATCGTTCCAGTTTATCACTCTATTGTTAATAATAAAACACTAGAAGTATTTAAATACGAAACCTTAGCAAGAATAAGAAAAAAGAATAAAGAACTTATTTCTCCTTTTTATTTTATTGAACTTTCAAAAAAGTTTAAACTTTATCCTGAAATTACAAAGTCTATTATTCAAAAAGCCTTTGATGATTTTGCTAATAGTACGTATAATTTTTCTGTAAATTTCTCTTATATTGATATTCATAATCCAGAAATTTTAAGCTTTTTTTATTCACTTCTTGAAGAAAATAAAGAAACATCTAAACGTTTAACCATAGAAATACTAGAAACAGAAAATATAGGTTCTTATGAAGAGTTATTAAGTTTTAGACAAAGAATAAAAGAATATGGTTGTAAGCTTGCAATTGATGATTTTGGTTCTGGTTATTCAAACTGGGTATATATTTTAAAACTGCAGCCTGATTATATCAAACTCGATGGAAGTTTAATTGAGAATTTATTGGATTCTAATAATAATAAAACACTAGTAGAGACTATTGTTCGTTTTGCAAAAGAGAATAATATTAAAACAATTGCTGAGTTTGTTTCTTCAAAAGAACTTTCAGAAATTGTTATTGATTTAGGAATTGATTTTTCTCAAGGGTATTTTTATTCTACACCTCAGGAGCTAACAAAGCTTGAA
>CAJXWI010000342.1 GCA_913062735.1 uncultured Arcobacter sp. | reverse complement strand
AATATCCAAATTTGATATAACTTTTATTCGGCTTATTACCAATGCCATGACATTTGTGTCAAGCTCTAAATGGTGAGATAACACACCATCGGTTCTATATCTAACTTCAGATTTAAACTCATGTGTCTCAATATGAATATCACTTGATTTCTTTTTAACAGCTTGATAGAAAAGAGAATTAACAAACCCAATTATGGGTGCTGATTCTTCGGACGTCAAAATGTCAGAGCCTGTTTGCAAGAATTCAGTTACACTAAAGTCATCATCTCCGGTATCCAACTCATGTTGCTCTTTCTGTATATCAACCATTTTCTTATCAACATGCAATTCTAAAAACTTATTCAACAGTCTTTCAAATGAAGGTTCATCTAAGAATTTTACTTCATATTTAAAATTTTGCTTAGAAAGATAGTCAAAAGATATGCTTAAATGCGCTTTGCAAACAAAAATTGTTACTGTTTCATCTATCTTTGAAAAAAGAGTAAAGTTTTTCAAAGCTTGATCATAACCATCATGTTCAAAGGGAGTTAAACTAAAATCGTGTATTTCTGTAATCTTCATTTTTTAGTCCATTTTATAGATTTTGAGATAAAATTAATCGAATTTGACATCTGATTTCTTTTCTTTTTCTATATTCTTGTTTTTAATTTGTTTATTTCTTAATCTAATTAAGGTTTTGGCCAAAAACTCATCTTCTAATAGACTTAATTCACTTAACTTTTCTCTGACAAATGTTAAATCTTTAGCACTAGGTACAATATAAGGAGTGATGATTATTACTAAATTCTTTTGTCCAGTTACAGTTCCTCTATGTCTAAACAATTCTCCAAACAATGGAATATCCCCAAGAATAGGTACTTTATTAACAGTAGATTCACTCTTTTGCTCAATTAAACCTCCAATAATGACACTTTCTCCATTATTTACAATAGCAGTTGTGATTATACTTTTTTTAGAGGTATCTGGATTTACGGAATCAGATTTTGTCTCTTTAACTCCCTCAATTGTTGTTTCTATTTCTAAGGTAACTTTATTACCATTTGAAATTCTTGGTTTTATTTTAAGCGTCAGTCCAACATCTTCTCGTTTAAAAGAACTACTTGTCCCTGTGTCGTTAGTTGTGCTTCCCGTTTGTATAGATATGGTTTCTCCAACATAAAGTGATGATTCTTTATTGTTAATGCTTAAAATTGATGGCTCTGAAAGAACATCCAACGCAAAATTTTGCTGTAAGAGACTAATTGATGCTCCCAGAGCTAAACCTGATGATAAATTCGGAATACTTAAGCCTATTGATTCAGGTAAAAAAGCCAAAGCATCTCCTCCATTTAAATTGGAGGCAAATGTTAATAATCCATGTTTTGAAGTACTCCCACCAAAAATTCCATATTTAACTCCTACATTATTTACTAAGGAATCGTCAACTTCAATAATTCTTGCTTTTACATACACTTGAAGTTGGTCTTTATCTAGTTTATTAGTAATCTCTTTTAAATAGCTTATTTCATCTTTGGGTCCCATAAACACAAGAGTATTTGATTCTTTATCGGATGAAGCATAAGGTTTACTATTAGGGTCAAGATATTTCTTTTTCCCAATAATTGAATTTATTATTTTAATTACATTTTCTGACTCAGCATTCTTTAACTGTATAACTTCCACAACTCTTCGCACTTTTGTTCCGTTTTTATCAATACTTAAAATATACTTCTTCAAGTATTGTACATTTTTGTTTGAACCTACAATTGATACAGCATTATTCTCTTTATTTACAAGAATAATCACTTGATCGTCAATTACCTTCACGTTAAAAATTGATTTTGCAATTGTTTCCAAGGTAGCTTTTGCAGAAGCAGCTTCTATATTTTTCAATACTACAACTTCAATAGTTTTTTCTTCTGTTTTAGTTATTAAGTTTATGACTTTTTTTATTGTCTTAATATTATTTTTAAAATCTGTAATAATAACTAGATTAGATTTATTATTTGTAACTAACTTTGCATTCTTGGAGAGAAGATGTTTGATTTTTGAAGCAATGAAGTCAGAATTAAAATTATCTATGTGGAAAATCTCTGTTATCATTTGAAAATAATTCTTTTTTTCGCTATCTTTAACTATCGGTGCATTGTACTTACTGGCTTCGGTGAGCTTAACTATCCTTAAGATATTTTCACTCTCAATTAGTACATAACCTTTTGACTGTAAGACATACACTAATATATTTAGGATGTCATCCTTATATAAAAGTTTATTTGATTTAAAATCAACATTCCCTCCTATATTGCTCGTAATTAAGATATTTTTATTCATAATTTTTGAGGTAATATCAATAAGATTCATAATACTTAAATCTTTAAAATTTATATTTACAGATTTTTCTTTTGCCTCAACACTTATCATCAATATGAATATCCATAAAACACTTCTAATTAATCTCATAATTTAACTCCATCTCTTTATTTTTTCTTAAAATTTTAATCTTCAAAAAGCTTACATTTTTAATTTGTTTGTAAATCTTAAATACTTTCTGATAGTTGTCAAGTTTAGTATCGTTAATTTCCGTTATTAAATCATCTGAAGATAATCCCAAATTATAAAACAAACTATTTTTTGCAATTTTTACAACCTTATAACCAAGGACTGAACCATTTCGTTTAAATTCTGTTATTTTAATATCATCCCAAACTTTATTCATGTCATTTATATAAGAATTAACTATTGTACGTTTTATTTTTATTTCATCGCCAGTAAAAGTAGTTTTTTCGTTCCATTTAGAATTTTTATCACTCACTATTTCAAATTTGTTTTTATTGTTGGATATAGACAGTTTATACTCTTTCATATCTTTTTCAAAAATTACATAGTTAGGGAATAGATATTTTAATGTGTAATTTTTAAAATCATCTCCCTTTTGTAAAACATGTGTTAGAGAAGACTTCTTCTCTTTAACCATAATCCATCCATTCCCGTCATCTTCACTATAAATAGCACTCAGTAATAAAGACGATAAGATTTCATAACTCTTTTTTTCTACTTGCAAGACAGGTTTAACTTTAACTGTTTTCAAGTTATCAAAGATATGATATTTTTCGAATATCTCAACATCAGAAGTACTTGGAATAAACTCCACACCAGTTTTTGGTAATATATAAAAAATAACTAAACTAAAAAAATAACTAATTAAAATGAGTCTTAAAAAAGGTAAAATATTTTTACTTAAAATATTAATAGTTGTATTCATATACATACTCCCCTTGCTCTAATTTCATTTGTTTTAATATATTTTTATACAATAATTCCATTTTTTTAGAAGCTTTCAAATGAAAAGTCAGCCTACTCTTTAACACATCTACTTCACCTATTAGAGTTCCAAACTCACCTTTTGAGTTCCATTCAACTATTAAAGGGTTAAAAATACTATATTTCATTTCTATAAAGTCAATATTTTCAGGAATGAAAGATTTAAATTCAGAAGTGATTTTTATATTATTCATATTTATGTTACTCGTTATTAAAGATGTAACAATATTAATATCAGTAATCTTCAAAACTTCCATCTCATTGTAAAATATAACTGGTGCGTTTATAGAGAAAGAAAATCTTTTATTTTCAATATTTTCTTTTGAAATAATAATATTTCTTATTCTTTTGGCAAGTAAAGCAATAAGAAAAGTTATTACTTATACTGGATTAGGATCTGTCGATAAGGTTTTTGGCTTTTTCTTTGGAATCGCTAAGAGCTATATTCTAATTGTTTGTTTATTCACAGCTATTGACGTAGTTTACGATAGCAAAAAATGGCCGTTAAATTTAAAAGATTCGTTAACATTTCCTTGGGTTGAAAAAGGTAGTATCTATCTTATAAAGGTATTTCCAAATCAAAAACAATATGAAGACGCTAAAGAAAAAGTTCAAGATGTATAATCCTAAATTAAAAGAGGAATGTGCCGTCTTTGGTATAAGCAATACACCAGAAGCATCGACTTTAACTGCTTTAGGACTTCATGCGTTACAACATAGAGGTCAGGAAGGTTGTGGAATTGTATCATTTGATGGTGAAAAATATCACTCTGAAAAAAGATTTGGTCTAGTTGGTGACAATTTTAATGACGAAAAAGTCTTAAAAAATTTACCAGGAAATTATGCGAT
>CAJXWI010000341.1 GCA_913062735.1 uncultured Arcobacter sp. | reverse complement strand
TTAATTGCGACTAGCGCAGATTTTCAAGAAATAGATAATTCAGGTACATTTGCATACACAGGTGCTGGGGTAGCTTTATCAATGGGAGCTGCTGCTAATACATTAGAAATACAAAGATATGTAGCACCTGGTGCAGCTTCTACTCATGCTAATGCTAATACTGCAACTGATTATGCTACAACTTCTAGTGTTACTGGGGCCTCTGATGGAAGTGCAAATACAGCTGCTGATGCAACAGTAGCCGTTACTTTCAATACTGGTTCAACAGTAGATATTACAAATAATGCTTCTGCTACTGATACATTAACTATGAGCAGTACAGGTGATATTAATAATGGTAAGCTTCAATTAAGTGCACTTGCTGCTCTTGATGAAGGTGAGTTAACAAAAGAGTTAGCGGATTCATTCCAAAGTGTAGTAGATGATGCAATTACTGTACTGAATGGTTATAGAGGGGACGTAGGGTCAACACAAAATCAAGTTGAATCTGCTGTTAGAAACTTAATGACACAATCTACGAATGTAAAAGCGGCTGAGTCTATTATTAGAGATGTTGATTATGCACAAGAATCTGCAAACTTCAACAAACAAAATATTATTTCTCAAGCAGGTACTTATGCTATGAGTCAAGCTAATTCAGCTGCTCAAAATGTATTAAGATTGTTACAATAATAAATAAAGTAGTGGCCTAAGCTGCTACTTTATATTTTTTTGGAAAACGTATAATAGATTACTTAAATAGTAATCTCTGAATAGTAGACTAAGCTACAAAGAATGTTTTTTGAAAAATATGAAGATACGAGAAGAAAAAAAGTAGTAGCTTAAGCTGCTACTTTTTTTTTAGAACACTTTATCTAGATTACTTCAAAAATAATCTAAATAAGATATAGCGAAATGTTAAGGTTATAACTCTTTTACTTCTTTAGGCAGTATATTAATATATTCAGTGATTAATTTATTTACTTGTATAAATAAAGTTTTATTAATTTGTTTTATATGTTTTTTTGGGTTATTGATATTTTTTAAGTAAATGAAAAAATATATATAGGGGATATTGAATTTTAAATAATTTAATAGAATTCTATTTAAATCAGAACAATCACTCTCAAAATCACTCACTAAGATTATTATCTTATTAATTGCAATATGAAAATTTCTAATATTCGCATGTTTTACTCCTAGCAATTCATTCTTTAATGTATCTTGTAAAGCAATGGATGCGATATATTTACTTCTATTATTATCAAAATCATTTTTGCTTAAAAAGTTTTCTGAATTGTCATTAAAAATCTCTTTTATTTTTGTAGACAGCTCTTCTTTGTTAAGTACAATGTCTTTTGATAAATCTATATCTTCAATTTTTAAAGGTTTTATATCATTAAAATAAGCACCATTTGAAAGGTTGTATACATTTTTCTCTTCATTAATATCAAACAGCTTACTTACATCATTCATTGTTTTTATTGACCTATTATAAATTGCAAGAGAGGTAACTTCACTTAAAAAGTTTCCTCTAATTTTAATATGATTCCCTCTTGAAGTAAATTCTGCTAAGGTTTGTTTTTTATTTAAGTGCTCATCTAATTGATCATAATAAGAACTAGAATGACTCGCTCCACTTTCTGGATCCATTGCCATATCAAGTCCTAATAGATAAACATTATTTGCTCCAAAAGATAAGGTAAGATAATACGTCACTTCTCCGATGGAAGAAGAACTAATTTGTCCAAAGTTGTGTTTTGCCATTACAGATGTTTGAAAAAGAAAGATATTTTCCTTAGGAAATGTCTTCATGAGTGTATTACATATTTGGGCTCCACTTAGAAAAATAGGTTCTGAAAGGATTTTTTTATCTTTTACAGTAGAAAGCATTTTCATCACTTCTGCTTCATAATCATCAAAATAAGTAACGATATCTGCTTTTATATTATGCTCTTCCAATATGGGAAGAATTGACAAAATAGCTACTATTAAAAATTTATCTTGATTCTTTTTGACAAATTCTATATTCTTACCTAAGGAGGGACCAGCAGCAAGAATCAAAATCTTTTTATCTCTAAAGAGTTCAAGTTTTTGTTTTTCTAAGATGTTAATAAAGTTGTACTCTTCTTTTAAATACTGAAAAGTTCGTTTTGTAATTTCAAGTGTTCTACAATAGTTAAAACTATGGTGTGGCTGAGAAGAGAGTACTTCTTGTATCATACCCACATAATAATCACAATTTTTTGAAAACATCAAAAATTTTATATAATGCGTATAAAAAGAATAATATGTTAAATACTTTCCAACTTTATCTAAAAAAATCTCCCTTGCTTCTCCAATGGAAAAAACTAGTTTACTCTGCAATGATAAGGATTTATAATCCGTTGTAAATAATGATAACCTAAATAGTTCTAAAGATGGTTCGATAATATAATAAGAGTCTGCTTTTACTTTTTCAAATACCATTGGAAGATGAAAGCCTAAGCCCACTCCAAAAATAAAATAATTAAATAGTTTTGAGCTTACTTCCTCTTTTGCTTTGTTTGTATTCACATAATGAATTATTGGGGCATTCCCTACTTCTACTGATCTTATATGAGGATTATTTATTGAGGTTAGGGCATAATCATCGTCATATCTGACTTCATAAAATGACTTAAAAGTATTATTATCTAAATTAAAATTAATTTTTTTTGTAATCTTTTTAGAATACTCAAAAGAGTTTGTATTATAATAATAAGAGTTATTCTCTTTAATCAAAGCATCAAAATATAAATCATCTTTATATTCTAACTCATATTTACTCTTAAGTTCACCTAATTCAGAAGCAGCTTCAAATAATTTTATTCTTTGGAACAAAGCATTGTCATCTTTCTCTAAAAATTCTAAGTTTAACATATATAATTGTATTGCATTCTTTTCAACTTCATCTGATGTCATAATTTTCCTTTTGTAATTTATTTAAATAAAGCCAATATAAATCTTCTTAAATAATTATCCCTCTGGTTTTAATTAAAACGCTTAACTATACTAAAACAGCTAACATTGAATTAAAATCTATTTTTTTGTAAACTAATTACTATTCATTACCTCTCTAACTAAAATATTATTCTTACGTAACTCTAACTTTATATCATTTGGTGTGTATTGAGAGAAATGAAAAATATATGCGGCGGCAACTGCATCGGCACCATTTTTAATCCCAGCTACGGCATGTTTAGGCTCCCCCATTCCCCCATTGATAATTAAAGGTATTTCAAGTTCATCTTTAAAAAGTTTAATAAGTTCTAGGTCATAACCATCACGTGAGCCTTCTTTATCTACAGAAGTAAGAAGAATCTCACCAGCTCCATATTTTTGATATTGCTTAGCTAAAGTTAAGGGATTAAGATCTAAAATACCCTTGCTTTTATTAAATACTTTGTATATACCATTTACTTTTTTAACATCTATTGAACATGTTATACATTGGGAACCAAATATAGTTGAAGCTTTTGTGATAAATTCTAAATCTTCTATAGCTTTTGTATTAATTGAAATTTTATCCGCACCTGCATTTAATACTTTATAAATATCTTCAATAGTTCTAATGCCCCCACCAATTGTTAAAGGCATGAAACATTCATTAGCAATATCTGTAATTATTTCAATATTGATTTCTTCTTCTTCTGCTACCGCTTGGCTTATTGGTGCTCTTCTCATTATTTATCCTCTTTAAATTACATCAAATTTTTTATCGTAAGTTAATCTTTCTGTAAGAATCTCTATATTTTTCTTAGCTGCCTGGTCAATAGATCTCAAAGCCAGTAGAGCTGGAATTGAAGCAAATAAACCTGCCATAGCCGGAATTGTTGATCTAGCAACACCTCCTGCCATAGCCTTGGCATCTCCGCCACCGGTGACAGCTAGAATATGGAAAACTTCCATCATCCCAGTAATTGTCCCGAACAATCCAAATAAAGGGGCAACAGCAGTACATACTTTTATTAAATCAATATTTTTCCACTCATTAAATCCTCCAATATTATAAGTTTCACCTAACTTACCTTTACTAACAACTCTGTACAATGCTCTGGCATGATCTTCAACAAATAACCAATCACGTACTTGTTTACCATCACCGTATATTGGTAATGCTTTCCCATCTAAAGCATTTAATATAATTAAT
>CAJXWI010000340.1 GCA_913062735.1 uncultured Arcobacter sp. | reverse complement strand
CAACATATTTAAAAAATATATTTTTAAACAAAGACTATTTTAAACACAGTAAAATGAAAAATATTAAAAAAGAGTTATCCGATTTAAAGAAAATAGTTTTTAAAAATGTAAAACAAGTAGAAGCCAAAAAAATCACAGCTATGGAAACTAATATATTACTTGTATTAGAAGGGAATATTGGCGGTTTATTATTGAAAAATAATAATATTGCTTTGCATCAAGCAGGGGATTTTTTTAGAAGTTGCAGTGAAAAGAAAAAAGAAGATTTTCCTATCTTATTTACAATTAGTAATCATAAAACGGGTGTAATTCTTTTGAAAAGTACTGCCATTTGGAATAAAGAATAGAAATATTTTAAGTTTTACCTTTCCTTTACACCTTAGCTTTCACATGTATTTTTAGCTCAATCTATTCATCTCTCATCTTCTTTTGTAAGCTAAATTCGTAGAAAAAGAAACTGCATGTTAAATCCATCTTGCTTTTATATACTTCTGCTATAAAAACAAAGGATATAAAATGAAAAAAATTACAAAAGCCTTATTAGGTTTAAGCATTATGGTTCTTCCCTTATCATTAATAGCAGGAGAAATTAAATATTCACAAGAGGAAGGAAATATTATTCATAAAGGTATGAGTACTACTCTTAATGGAACAATTACTAAAAAGCCTAAAAATGGCTTAAATGGTATTTGGAGCATAAATGGAAAAGATGTTGTTGTGGATAAACACAGTTTTATTTCTAATGCTACAAAATTAAACGTTGGAGATAAAGTAATTGTTATTGCACATAATGAATATGGAAAGAATTTTGTTATCAGTATAAACTAATAATATTTGAAGAAGGTCTAAGAAGACCTTCTTCAAACCACTATATTCTTCTTTTATTAGAAAACTACAGGTTTTTAATTATTAAGTACTTTAATCTAAAGTAAATGAACTTGAGTATTTTGTCCCTACTTATTAAACATAGAAAAAATTTTCATTCCCCTAAAATTTAGGAGTATATTTTTCAATGTTTTATTGCCATCTTTTAAATATCTTACTCTGTAAAATCCCATGGCTCTTAGTTTTTCTAAAAAATTAAGTGAGCTAATGTTTTTTTTAGATGAAACAACAAAAACACTGTTTTTTTTATAGCTATCAAAATCTATTTTTGAGACTTTAAACTCTAGTACGCCCTGAGAGATACTTTGAAATTTTTTTACTTTTACAGTATTTTTATTCCATGTAGATTTTTCATCAATCCCAATTATATATATTTTATTATTTTTTACCATTTTTTGTAGTTCTTTTTGTTCCAGAGCAAAGGTTTGATTTGCTTGTAAGGAAGACAGTGATAGGAAGAGTAATATTGCTTGAAATAACTTGATTTTCATTTTGTAACCTTTAAATATTTTTTGACTAAATTAATTTAATTTGTGTTATCCTAACATGAAACTGGACTTCTAACAAGTGCCAAATTATTAAAAATACTAAGGACAGATTATGTATCTTATAAGTCAAGAAACAAAAACTCCCTTGCATCTACAACTGTATATGCAAGTAAAAAAAGACATAATTGATAACTATAAAGTAGGAGATAAACTGCCTTCTATTAGAAAACTGGCCTCTACTTATAATCTAAGTAGAACAACTGTTGAAAGTGCTTATTCACAACTTGTAGTTGAGGGTTATATTGAGAGTTATCCTAAAAAAGGTTATATAGTTGAAGATATTAATGCAGATGTTTTTAAGAACAAAATCAATTTAGCAGAGATAAAAGAAGAAAAAGAAAGTTTTATATACGATTTTAATCCCGTAGCACTTTGTAAAAATGATTTTCCTATAAAAGTATGGAAGCGTTTATTTAACAAGTATATTGATGAAAGCCTTGATTTTGGATCTTATCATAATGGGCAAGGAGAAGAGAGCTTACGTTTACAAATTGCAAAATATATTAATAAATCAAGAGGGGTTAATTGCCATGCAAGCCAAATAGTTATTGGCTGTGGTTTTACAAACTCAATGGAGGTATTGGCTAAATTATTGGATGATAGATATACTACTTTATCTATTGAAAATCCAGGCTATAATATGGCAAAAAATGCATTTATTTCCCATGGATACGATATAAAAAAAGTCTCTATTGATAAACAAGGAATAAAGGTTAATGAGTTAGAAAAACAAGATTCCAGATTAGTTTATGTAACTCCTTCTCATCAGTACCCTACAGGGGTTACTATGCCAGTTTCAAATAGGTATAAACTACTTGCCTGGGCAGAAAAAAAGGATGCTTTTATTATAGAAGATGATTGTGACAGTGAATTAAGTTATGTCAATAGACCTGTTCCTTCCTTGCAAGGACTAGATAAGTCAAACAGAGTAATTTATATAGGTACTTTTTCAAAATCTTTATCCGCGTCTTTCTTGCGCGTAAGTTATATGGTCTTACCTAAACCTTTGCTAGAAGTATATAAAAATCACTATACTAAAGTTTTTTCTACTGTTCCTTTAATGTTGCAAATTACCTTAGAGAAATTTATAAGTGAAGGGCATTGGGATAGGCATTTAAGAAAAATTAGAACCATTAATAGAAAAAAACACAATTTAATGAAATCCCTTTTAGAAGAAAAACTTGGGAGCAGCGTAAAAATAGAAGCACAAGGTGCAGGATTAGCAATACTTATTAATCCTAACGTTCCTATGAATCTTGAAAAATTAAAAGCATTAGCTAAAAAACAAAGAGTAAAGCTTTATTTTGCAAAAGATGTTTGTGGAGGAGATTGGGATGCCATTCGTATGGGTTTTGCTGTTTTTAATGAAGATGAATTAGAACCTGCATTGGAAATGTTTTCACGTATTTGGCATGAAGCAAGAGAATAAAAGTACTGAGAATATTAACTCCTTTACAGTAATTTAGGTTAGTAAGGGTAAATTAAGTTTATTTAATTATACTTCCTTAAAAATATTGTTTTAAAGGCATGTTAATAAATGTTCTTATTTATAAAAAAATCCCTATCAAAAGAAAGCAAAAGTGTATTTAGATTGGCTATTCCAGCTGCTTTAAAACATTTGGTTGATATTTTACAAATGCTAATTGATATGATTATGGTGGGAATGATTAGTATTCATGCCCTTGCTGCTGTTGGTATTAGTATGCAATTTATGATGATAATAAATGTAATTACAACACTTTACGTAGTAGGGGGAAATGCACTAATCTCAAGGTTCATAGGAGAAAAACGAAAAAAAAGGGCTTCTGCTTTACTTTTTACGCTTATTCTTTTTGCTGTTTTTTTATCAGTATTTGTTAGTGTCACGGGGTATTTTGCAAGTGAATTTATTTATGAGAGTATGGGAGTACAAGATGAAGTAGTAATTCAAGGTACCTTATATTTTAAAATCATAACAGCAGGTATTATTGTGATTTTTATTGATACCTTACTTTATAATGCACTTTCAGCAGCCGGTGATACCAGTACTTCTTTATATATAAAGTTAGTGTCTGCTGCTCTTAATGCTTTTTTAAACTATGTACTTATTTTTGGTCATTTTGGATTTGATGCTATGGGAATAGAAGGTGCGGCATATGCCACAATAATTGCCTATAGTTTTAATGTGCTTGCTTATTTTGTAGTTTTGAAAAAGCCTTATGCCAAATTAAATTTTGTACCTATCATTCGTTTAAAGGATTTAAAAAGAGTACTGCATATTGGTTGGAGTGCTGCTTTAGATAGATTGGTATCAAGTTTATCATTTTTACTTTTTATAGCAGTTATTACGGCATATGGAACAGCAGAGTTAGCAGGATATCAAGTTGGTCTTAGAGTTGAAGGAATAGCTTTTATGCCAGGTCTTGGATTCTCAATTGCAGCTATGGCATTAGTAGGACAAAGTTTAGGTGAAAAAAATAAAGAAAAAGCGTATGCTATGGGAATAATTAGTGGAAGAATTGCTTATATTTTTATGTGTAGTATTGGTGTTTTTCTTATAGTATTTTCTGAGTTTTTAAGCAGTTTTTTTACAAAAGATGCAGAAACAATTAGAGTGGCTTCTTTATATTTAACCCTAGTTGGTTTGGCTCAAATTCCCTTGGCATTTACGTTTGTTTATGCCTCTGCACTTCGTGTAGCAGGAGCTACAAAAACAACATTAAAAATTAATTTTTTATCTCTTTG
>CAJXWI010000339.1 GCA_913062735.1 uncultured Arcobacter sp. | reverse complement strand
TAAACATAAACTAAAAATCTGTTCTTTAAAAATTATTAAGAACAATGATATTAAAATTACAAAAAATAAATTTCTAAAAATTAAATTTAAAATACTTTTATAATCTTCTTTTCCATATGATTGACTTACAATCCCAACTGTTCCCATTCTTAAAAAACCAAAACTCCAAAAAATTAATGAAAAAAAACTCGTAGCTACACTTGTTGCAGCTAAGAAACTTTTGTTACCTGAATTTCCCATTAATGCTGTATCAACAATACCAACAAGTGGAATTGCAAGATTTGCAAAAAAAATAGGAATAGATAAGCTAATTATATATTTGATTGATGACTTATCGCTCACTAAGAGATTAGTAACTTGTATATTCTTTAATTTCTTTTATTTTTGAGCCTGTATGATTGTTTATTTCCAATTTTATTTTTGCTCTTTCATCATTTAAGAAATGAACGTCTCTTGATAGTTTTATAAATTCATCGCCAAAATCTGAATTTTTTTCACATAATCTCTTATCATCCTCAATTACCCAAAGCTTATTATTAATTTCTTTAAGAAATTTAAATAAGCTATTAACTTTTTCGTCAGATTTTACATTTTTGAGAAATTGGTCTTTGAGTACTTCATGTTCATTATTAATAAATCTAAGTTTTTCTGGGCGTTAAAGCAATGGCTTTCAGAGAAAGTTTTTAACCGAAGATAGAAAGTAATTATGCAGTACTTTATCGTAAATAATTCATATCATCTTTTAGATGCGGTTAAGCATATCGATGTTCTAGGGTGTGATAACTGCATACTAATAGTAGTTGCACATACTATCGATTTGTCTCTTATTGATGGGATGAGTGTTAGGGTTATTGAATTTCCAAAATTGATATCAAGTAAGTTTGATTATTTCGCAATTTCAAAATGGTTGAAGTTTAAGGAGCTGATTGATAAGAACTTATGTGTACAAAGTGATGATGTGTTGATCTTTTATACTGAGTTAGAGTTTTCTAATTTAGTACTTGTGAAGTATTGCTATGATAGAGAGATGTCAGTCTATCAAATTGAAGATAATGGATTAGCGACATATATACAGCTTAATGCTAATGATATAACTCTTTTTAATAGTTCTAAAATGTGTTTTATTAAGCGATTTTTTGGATTAAAGGGGAAGGAGTATTTTTTAGATGGAATGCTATATTACAGGATTGAAGATAAATATCTGTCGGGGATGATTTTGTATAGCCCGGTTGGTTCGGGAAGAGGAGTGCCAATCTGTTATTTGAGCATGGATGTGAAGAGTTTAGTTGCAATAGTCGAAAGAAAACAGTTTTCCGTTATGTTTTTAAATCAAGATATATACAATTACTATATGTCATGGTCTGAATATAGAAGATATTTATTAGCAACATTTGATACACTCCTTGATGCTGATGCAGTGTATTTTAAATTTCATCCTAGGGAAGATGAAGTAGTAAAAAGTAAAATAAAAAAAATGCTTAGTGGTTTTGATGTTATATACATACATAGTAGCCAGCCTGTTGAAATAATTGTTGATACATATTTAGTTTCTAAAGTCGTTACTTTTATGTCCTCAGCCGCATTAAATTTATATCGAATGGGTTATGAAGTTTCATTCAATTATCAATTGTATCCTTCGTATATGGACTATCAGAACTTGAGAGTTTTAGATGAATTGAATCTTTCTATATTCAGTTCGCTACCCTATGGAACTCCTACCAATTTAAAAGTGTTGCTTGATAATGCTGAATAGTTTTTTGAAATACTTTTCCAGTAGTATTATTGTTTTACTAATATCTGTTTTTTCATTTTCATATATGACCTCAGTTTTATCTCCAGAACAATATGGAGAACTTGGGTTGTTATTAAGTCTATTCTCCTTGTTAATCCCTATCGTATCGTTATCAGCAAATGAACTTCTTCAGGTTCAGTTTATTAAAATGGAGGAGGGAGAGTATTCAAAATTTTATACTTCATTGCTAATATTAATACTTATTCTAACTTTGTTGGTATATATTGTAATGTTCATAGTTTATCAGATCTATGAGTTTAATTATTTGGTTTTTTTGGTCCCTCTTCTCTGTCTGTCACGAAGTATTAAAATGTATGCTTTTTTAGATATGGTAATAAAAAAATTGCCGGGGCTATACGGTGTTGCTAATGTTGGGATTGCAGTGATAACCTTAATGTTTACTATTGTATTATTCTCTGATGAATTGTTTTTAGTAGAAAAGAGAGTGTTGGCATTAGTTATTGGAGAAGTTGTTATCATGCTTTATCTCATTTCGAGGATGGGGTATCGGTTATCATTTGGATCTGGTAGAAGATTTTATACTAAAATATTAAAATATGGCTTACCCGGTATATTGGCCTCTCTACCTGGTTGGGTTTTGAATGAGTCGGGAAGGATGTCTCTTATCTCGGAAGGTTATCTTACAAACGCTGGGCTTTATACTGTGGCAATGCAATTTGCAATAATCTTTTTGCAATTTAATTCATCTTTGGGTAATGCGATCGCCAAAAAAGTACTAGAAAATGTGGTCTTAGCACGGAGTTGGGCATTCAACTTAAAAATTTATTGTCTGCAAATAGCAGGTTTTTTTGTCTATCTTCTGGTTTTCCTATTATTTAAAGACATATTAATTGATGTAAAATATTCTGGTATTAATCTTATATTTTCTATCCTACTGCTAGGTTATTTGTTTCAATCTATGGCGCTGGTGCCTGATATGGTTTTATCATATTTTGAACGTTCGGATTTGCGGTTAGTTGCTTTATTGTTGTCATCAGTAGTTACCTTTATGTGCAATTACTTCTTGATATCAGAATATAAAGAAGTGGGAGGAGCTCTGGGGCTTGGATTAGGGTTTCTTGTCTATAGTATATCTATGCATGTTGCGTCAAAGTACCTTCTGTTTGTTAATAAAAGGACATTGAAATGAAAAAAATATTATTGATTTTATTAATGTATCTAAAAGTAGATGTTTTCTTTAGAAAAGTCTCTTCATTATTAAATGGAGTTAAGGTTTTAAGATATAAAGACAGATATGGCCTAAACTTCAATTTTATTGATCAGGGAGGCGGGCGGTTTGATATTGTTGATCCTGAAGGGAAGTTTGAAATAGGTTTGAATAGTCATATTAAGAGCAATACTTTTATAGATGCTACTGGGGGTGTGAAAATAGGCCGGTATTTTCATACGGGTAGAAATTTAACTATATTTTCTTCTGATCATAATTATAAGGATGCCAGAAAAATCCCTTATGATGAGCAGTATAAGTATGGGGCGGTTGTAATCGGTGATTTTGTTTGGTTTGGTTGTAATGTCACAGTTTTACCTGGGGTAGAGATTGGTGAGGGTGTTATTGTTGGAGCAAATTCAGTAGTGACAAAGAGCTTTTCTCGTTATTCAATTATAGCTGGGAGTCCTGCTGTATTGATTGGTATTAGAGATAAGGGAAAGTTCGAAAAATTAAAAAGTATGAAGTGTTATTATTAAGTGGGTGTAGTTAGTTGAATAAAGTAAATGTCAAAAGGATAATGTTGGGCTTAATTATATTACTACCTATATACAGTTCTTTTGAAGTGTATTCTTTGATGGTAGGAAGTATTAGTGATCATGCGGAGGTATTAACGCCAGTTTGGCTGAAGGTTTTAAAAGATGTTGTTTTTATTTTTATTTTATTGGTTTATTTTTTATATAAGGTGAGAAATAATAACGGTTCAGGCGTTCGTTTGTTGTTATTTATGCTTCTTTTTTTGATTGGAGTAATACTTGTGTCGCTGATTAATAATCAGCCGATTATATTGCTGCTTGCTGGGGTTAGGTGGTTTATTCCCCTTTTAATAATACCTGTAATGCTTGATGAATTAAAAGATTCAGATATGGAATTTTTAGAGAGGATATTGCTTTTCTTGTTTTTCACACATCTTTTATTACAGTTTATCCAGTTATTTTATGCAACTAGTTGGTTCGGTACAGGTTATTTGGGGTTGAATGCACGTAACCCTGGTTTATTTATTATCCCTAATACAGCTTCTATATTTGTAGTTTGTTGTGCTTATGCTAGTTTGTTTTTAAAGGTAAGAGGTTTTGGTATCCATGCTTTGTTTCTGATTAGCGTAGTTTTAACAGGATCGGGTGGGGGGTTTGTGGCTTTACTTGTTTTG
>CAJXWI010000338.1 GCA_913062735.1 uncultured Arcobacter sp. | reverse complement strand
AAAATTGTCTAAGGTATCAATAGTAAGTTTTGCAGCAATTTCTGCTAATGCATCAAATACTTGCGCAACCTCCATTGTAGGCTTTAATTTTAAATATTGCAGTCCTAAAATATCTCCTGTATCTAAACCTTCTTCCATAAACATAGCAGTAACACCAGTATAAGCGTCATCATTCAAAATTGCTTCTTGAATAGGTGAAGCACCCCTGTATTTAGGCAATAACGAGGCATGAAGATTCATACAAGGAGCTAGGTCTAAGATATTCTTAGGTAGTATTTGTCCATAGGCAGCTACAATTATAATATCAGGATTTAGTGCTTTGATTTGCTCATATGCTTCATTATTATTTCTTAGTTTATTGGGTTGAAAAATAGGAATATCAATGTTTGCATCTAAACAATATTGTTTTATATGAGGAGCACTTAATACTTGTTTTCGTCCTACTTTTTTATCTTCTTGGGTAAACAAAGCAATGACATCATAAGAAGAAGCTAAGAGCTCTTTAAAAATACACGTAGCATAATCAGGTGTTCCCATAAAGAGGATTTTTTTTATTGACATTTTTGTCCTTTGATAGTAATAAGCTTAGGCTTTAAATAAGGTTCCACTCTCATGTTTATCTTCTAATAAATATTCATGGGCTGTTTTTAAATTAAAACCAGAAGTTAAAAACATAGGAATATCTTTATCCATTAAAAATTTAGCGGCTTTTAGTTTTGTAACTATTCCACCTGTAGCAAATTCAGAGTTTGCAGAGTGTTTTACCTCTAATTCTTCATCTTTTATAAAAGAAACTTCTTTAATAATCTTAGCATTTGTATTATGGTGTGGATTATCATCGTAAAAGCCTTCTACATCGCTTAAAATCACTAATAAGTCTGCATTAAAAGCATGGGCAACATTAGCTGCTAACTGATCATTATCACCAAATAAGAGTTCTTCATTTGCAATAACATCATTTTCATTTACAATAGGGGTAATGTTGTTTTTTAATAAGATTTCCATAACTGCTTTAATGTTTTTTGTTCGTTTTCTTGAATCAAAATCATCTGCAACTAAAAGCATTTGTGCACATTTGTAATTGTGTGTATTAAATTGTTTTTTATAGTGTTTTAGTAATAAAGGTTGTCCAATGGCAGCAAGTGCTTGTCTGTTATAGATTTGTGTTTTATCTAAGTCTAAGGTAATATTACCAGCAGCAACAGCACCAGAAGATACCAAAATAATTTCATAATTTTTTTCACGCTTTAAAGCAGCAATTAAATCCACAAGATTATTTAATCTATCAATTGCCAGGTCATAGCCGTGTCTTAAAACGGCAGAACCAACCTTTATAACTAAACGTTTCACTTTTCTTGGCTTAATAACTCATATAATGCAAAACGAATAGATGCTGTATTCATTCTAGTAACAGAGGAAATTGGAAGCACAAACATAGGTTTTGTATTATCAAAACGATTATACGTTAAATCTTGGGCATAATATTCGTATTTTTTATCAAAACCGAATTCATTTGAAGAAGAAATATCTAATCCAATTTCTTTAACAAAATTTCTGATTTCTTCAACTACATCTTCTCCATAATATCCATCTGTTTTACTTAATGCAATTGCAAAGTTTCTTGATGCTAATTCTGGCGAGAATTTTCTTAGTTCTTCTTTTAAAACATTGTATTGTTCAATTGGCGTTCTATGGTTTGCAAGATCAATCATAAACAATAACGTTTTAGTTCGTTCAATATGTCTTAAGAATTCTAAACCTAAACCTCTACCTTCACTTGCTCCATCGATAATTCCAGGAATATCTGCCATTACAAAAGAATTATATTCACCTACTTCAACAACACCTAATTTTGGTGTTAAGGTAGTAAATTCATAATTAGCTACTTCTGGCGTTGCATTAGAAGTTGTAGAAATTAAGGTTGATTTTCCAACATTTGGATATCCAACCAATCCAACATCAGCAATTAGTTTTAATTCAAAACGTACATTTAGTGCAGTTCCTGGAAGTCCTGGTTGAAAGTATGTAGGTCTTTGGTTTCTTGAGTTCTTAAAGTGAACATTTCCTAAACCACCCTTTCCACCTTCAAGCAGAAGAATTCTTTCACCTTCTACTAATAAGTCATGTAATAATGCACCTGTTTCATCATCAAATATTTGAGTTCCTGGAGGAACTACTAATGTCATATCATCCGCAGATTTTCCCGTCATTCTTCTTGGCATTCCTTGAACCCCGTGATCGGCTTTAAAAAGTCTTCTACCTTTATAAGAAGACAAAGTATCTGTATTATTATCAACTAAGATATATACATCTCCTCCTTTTCCACCATCACCACCGTCGGGACCACCCTTTACAACAAATTTTTCTCTTCTAAATGAAGAACATCCCTGTCCCCCTTTACCTGATCTTATTGTAAATCTTACGCTATCTATAAACATTTTATCTCCGATGTTATTAGTTGTTTTACTAATAAATAATATTCAATAATTTACAAATTACTCAATATTATCTATTTAGCAGAATAAAAAAAGGGTGCAGGCAGAAGCCTTACACCCTTTTAAACAAAATTTAGTTGAACTTACGACGCAGCGTAAACTGAAACTTTTTTTCTGTTTTTATCTTTAATTTCGAATTTAACTTTTCCGTCAATTAAAGCAAAAAGAGTATGATCTTTACCCATTCCAACGTTTGCACCTGGATGAACTTTAGTTCCTCTTTGTCTAATAATGATGTTTCCAGCTCTTACAACTTCTTCACCATATTTTTTAACGCCTAGTCTTCTACCAGCTGAATCTCTATTATTCTGTGTACTTCCTTGACCTTTTTTGTGAGCCATGACTTATTCCTTATGCAGCGATTTTAGTGATTCTAATTTTTGTGAAGCTTTTTCTAAAACCTCTTTTTAATTTTGAATCTTTTCTTCTTCTTTTTTTGTAAATAATAATTTTCTTATCTCTATTTACACCAGTTCCATCTAAAACTACTTCAGCAGAAACTTTTGCAGATTCTACTTCTTTACCAGTTTTTAACTCACCATCGTTTAATGCTAAAACGTCAGTAATTTCTAAAGCTTCTTTTGCTGCTAAACCTGTATAATCAATATCTAAGATATCACCTTCAGACACTTTATACTGTTTACCACCACATTTAATAATTGCGTACATATTTATTCCTCTAACTTATCAATCTTTATGATTCTTTTCTAACGGGATGCAATATTATCTAAAGTTCCTTTAAGATTTCTTTAAATAGCTTACAATCTCTCATTTCTTTTAATATTCACTAAACTAGTGCAACAACATCCATTTCAACCAAAACATTTTTAGGTAATGTTTGAACTGCTACAGTTGAACGTACTGGTTTATGATTACCAAAAGCAGAAGCATATACTTCATTTACAGCAGCAAAATCATCCATAGAATCTAAAAATATTGTAACTTTAATTACTTTATCTAAAGAAGTACCAGCTGCTTCTAATACACTTTTCAAGTTTGTCATTACTTGCTGTGTTTGTTTGTTTATATCATTTTCTATTAAATCACCTTGGGGAGTTAAAGGGATTTGTCCTGATGTATAAAGTAAACCATTTGCAATAATTGCTTGTGAGTAAGGTCCAATAGCAGCAGGTGCATTTGTAGTATTAATAATTTCCATGAATTTCCTTTTGTTTTATTAGGCGTATTTTAGCCAAAACATTCTTTATTTTATTTTCACTCTTTATAACTATAAGTTATATTTTATAAGTTTTCCCATTTTTAATTGTTTTACATTGTCTTTTATTTTTCTAATTAATAAAACTTTTTCTTTAAAGTTCATATTTTGATCATAAGTAACTTGGGTTAGTTTATTATTATAAAATTTATCCAATAAACACAAAAGTTGTTTTTCAAACGCTTCATGTGTATATTCTTGTAATGCTTCATTTAATAAAATAATTAAAGAAAACAGTAATATTTTTTGAAAATTTGATTCAATAATAAAATAAATAATTGGAAAACTTAAGATTATAATAATAAAAGCTATAGCTATTCTTAGGCTAATAATGTTGTTGACAATCAAGTTTTTATCATGAATATTTTTGGCATTTGCTACTTTAATTGGTCCATTAAGATTATAACCATAACCCACAAATATGGATACTATTATGATTAATGAAAATGCTAAATTAAT
>CAJXWI010000337.1 GCA_913062735.1 uncultured Arcobacter sp. | reverse complement strand
CTCGGATGGTTAAGTTCAGGACTTTTAGATGGTGTGCCAACTAATATATTAGAGCCATACAAAAAATTAAATAAATTGAGAGAAGAAGTATATAAGCATCCAAAAGTTAATGAATGGATGCTTAAAACGTATGGAAAAATAATTTAAAGTAATTCTTAAGTTTTTTTATAAGTTCCAGAAGCTTCCGCTGCTTTTTTTACGGTACTAACCATATCAAATTTTGTATCTAAAATGATTAATTCATTTAACATTCCTGATTGTAAAGCTGTAACCTTCATAGCAAGCATTGATTCATAATCACCTTCTGCTGTAGCAATCATGTCAAAGTCACCTCTTACAAATTCTAAACTATGTAGTTTACCTCCAGCTTTTTCAGCAGCACTTCCAACAATTGTAGCTCTATCTTGATTTGGATTACTCATATAACCTTTAACGTATTCTGGACTTAATTTTCCGATTAAATAAAATTTATTCATATTACTCCTTTCAATTTGATGTTATTGATTACTAAAAATAATAAGTGAAGTTAAAATAAAAAAATTAATAAATTATGACAGCTTTAAGCGTAAATGTGAATAAATTTGCTTAGTGAGAAATGCAAGAGGTGCTGACTTACCAAACTTGATTGATATTAGTAATAAATGTTTAAACTTTGGTGCTGATGGAATTACAGTACATCCCCGTCCTGATGAAAGACACGCAAAATTTTCTGACCTTGAGCCCTTAAAAAATTTATTATCAAAATCCAAAAATATTGATGTGTTATATGTAGAAGATGATAAAAACATTAGAAATGACACACATGAAGTTTTAAATGATATTTTTCTTAGCGTTGATTCAGAAAAAGATGGTGTTGAAGGATTCAACAAATATATGCAATATCATAAAGATAACCAGAAGTTTTATGATTTGGTTATTAGTGATATTGTTATGGCCAAACTTAATGGTTTAGAAATGATTATTTCAATCAAACAAGTCTATAAATCACAAAGAGTCATCTTCTTATCTTCTTATGCTGATATCAATTTTCTAACACAAGCCATAGAATTAGGTGTTGACGGTTTTGTTTTTAAACCCATTGAGAGGGACAAACTTTTTGATGTCATTCATAAGATATTACTGCAAATACAAGATACACGAGAAAACAAACAATATAAATCAAACTTAGAAGATTTAGTAAAACAAAGAACCAAAGAGCTGGAAGAAAAAAATATTATTTTATTAAAAACACTGGAAGAAGTTAAAAAAAGCAAGTACTTAAAAGAAGAAATGATAATAGCCCAAAATGTACAACAAAACTTTTTGCCACAAGAGATACCAAGTAGTAAAAAGATGGAACTGGCAACACATTTTGAGGCTGCCCAATTTGTGGGAGGAGATTATTATGATTTTTTCTTTTCAAGTGACCAAACAATCAACATTGTAATTGCAGATGTTTCTGGGCATGGGCTTGGACCAGCCATTAATATGAGTAATTTCAGAGGCATATGCAGAGCCATTTTATCTACCACTTCCTCTTTTCAAGAACAAGTGGAACATATCAATGATATGATATGCTCTGATGCTAAAAACAACAGTTTTTTTATTACAGCCTTTTTTATCAAGTTTTATGAAAAACAAAATAAAATCGATTATATAGGCGCTGGACACAATGATATTTTATATTACAATTCACAAAAAGACGTTTTAGAGAATTTAAGTTCAATATCAATTCCTTTGGGAATATTTGAAAAAAGGAAATATCAAGTTCAAAAAAAAGATATTTCAAAAAATGATTTTATGGTTTTATATACAGATGGCTTAAGTGAAGCAAGTAATAATAAAAACGAAATGTATGGAGTAAATAGACTCAGTAATACAATCAAAAAAAATACTCATAAAAACGCCGTAGAACTTTTAAATTCTATCACCTCTTCTTTGGAAAGTTTTATAAAAGACAAAGAAAAAAATGACGATACCACTATTCTTATCACAAAATTTTTATAAGCTCTAAGTATATTTTCATTAATTAACTTCAATTTTCTTCTGCATTTTATTTGCAACTTCTTATGGAAAACTTACAAATATAAGTCGTTTAACTAATGTGGAGGTGCAAAATGACAAATGTAATTTTATGTGGCGGAAATGGTACAAGACTTTGGCCAATTTCAAGAGCCCATATGCCCAAACAATTTATTAAACTTACATCTAAATATTCTTTATTTCAAAATACAATTTTAAGAAATAAAATCTTTACAAATAAGTTTTTAATTGTATGTAATGAACAAAACTATTTTATAGCAAAAGAGCAAATTGATCAACTTTTAAAGGATTTTGCTTTTAAAATAAACTATGAGTTTATTTTAGAATCTCTTGGAAGAAATACGGCAGCTGCTATTGTAATAGCCAGTTTATATGTGGATAAAAATGAAGTGCTTTTTGTAAGCCCTTGTGACCATGCGATCACAGGAGATGAAGATTATAGAAAATCTGTAAACAGAGCACTCTTACATGCCAAAGAAAATCAAATAAGTCTTTTTGGCATAAAAGCACAAAATGCAAATACCCAATATGGTTATATAAAAGCAAATAATGAAGATGTGGAAAGATTTTATGAAAAACCTGACAGGAATAAAGCCAATGAATATGCAGCGGCTGGATATTTTTGGAACAGTGGAATGTTTTGTTTTAAAGCAGATATTTTATTAAGTGAAGCCTTAGAACATGCCCCAGATGTCTATGAAACGTGTATTTATGCCTATAAAAGTATAAGAAAATCAAAACCATCTTTTTTAAGCAAAGAGTTAATGGAAGATATTCCCTCAATTAGTATTGATTGTGCGGTAATGGAAAAATCGCATAAGTTAAAAATTGTCAAATCTGATTTCGCCTGGAGTGATTTAGGTAGTTTTGATGCAATTTATGAGGAATTAGAAAAAGAAAAAACAAATGCAATAAGATATAAAAATGAAAAACCCCTAATAATAAACTCTAGTAATAATCTCTTACTTGCAAATGGGAAAAAAGTAGTACTTTCAAATGTTGATGATTTAATAGTTGTTGATACCAGTGATGCTTTATTAATTGCAAAAAGAGGAAAATGTGAAGATGTAAAAGAACTTGTGAATAAATTAAATGAACAAGGTTCCAAGATAACACAAGATCATCCTTTAGTGCATAGACCATGGGGTACTTATAATTTATTGGACAGTAAAGACAATTATAAATTTAAAACTATTCTGGTTAAACCAAAACAGCGTCTTTCTTTGCAAAAACATTATCATAGAAGTGAACATTGGATTGTATTGCAAGGAACAGCAACGGTTACTATTGGAAAAAATAAAAAACTTGTACGTGTAAATGAATCTGTTTATATTCCTATTGGGAAAAAACACAGATTGGAAAATAAAGGGAAAATAAATTTACTCTTAATTGAAGTTCAAGTAGGCGATTATCTTGAAGAAGATGACATTGTACGATATAAAGATGATTATAAACGTATAGGATAAAGGATGAGTGATGAAAGCAATGATTTTAGCTGCTGGAAGAGGAACAAGGGTTAAACCAATAACAAATGATATTCCAAAACCCATGATTCCACTTCTTCAAAAGCCCGTATTAGAGTCTATTATTGAACATTTAAAAAACAATGGGATAACACAAATCATAATAAATACAAGTTATCTTTCACGACAAATCGAAGAATATTTTGGAAATGGTAGCAGATTTGGTGTTCATATTGCTTATTCTTTTGAGGGAGAAAAAGTTGAAAAAGAATTAATTCCTAATGCACTTGGAAGTGCAGGAGGTATGAAAAAAATCCAAGAAGAGAATGATTTTTTTGATGATACTTTTTTGGTATTATGTGCAGATGCATTAATTGATTTGGATATAAAAAAAGTAATAAAAGTTCACAAAGAAAAAAAATCACTTGTTACGCTTGCGCTTAAAAATGTTTCTAAAAAAGATGTCAGTAAATATGGTATTGTCAAACTAGATGAAGAAGATAAAATACTCACTTTTCAAGAAAAACCAAGCATAAAAGATGCTACATCAACCCTAGCAAATACAGGAATTTATATTTTTGAACCAGAAGTTTTTAATTTTATTCCTAAAGATAAAGAATACGATATTGGTAGTGAATTAATTCCTGATTTAGTATCTAGAAATTTAGGCGTTTATGGCGTGAATATT
>CAJXWI010000336.1 GCA_913062735.1 uncultured Arcobacter sp. | reverse complement strand
TTTATTTAAATTTATTGATCACTTTTCAAATGTTGAAGATCAAGCAGAAGAAAGTGATGAAGAGTACCAAAAACTTACTCCTAAGTTAAAAGTTGAAAAATTACTTTTAGATGGGGATAAAGTCAGATTACTTCCTTTGGTGGAAGAACTTAGACATGAAGTGAAACCTGAAGTTATTGTAAATGAATGGTTAATTGATGGAATGAAAATCATTGGGGTACTTTTTGGTTCAGGTCAGATGCAACTTCCTTTTGTACTTCAAAGTGCAGAAACCATGAAAGCTACTGTGGATGCGTTAAATCCATATTTACCAAAAGAAGAAAAAGCCAGTGAAACGGTTCTAGTTCTGGGAACTGTTAAAGGAGATGTTCATGATGTTGGTAAAAACCTTGTGGATATTATTTTAAGTAACAATGGATTTAAAGTTATCAATATTGGAATTAAAGCGGATTTAAACTCGTTTATTATTGCAGTAAAAGAGCATAAAGCTCAAGCCATTGGAATGAGTGGATTGTTGGTAAAATCAACTGCAGTTATGAGAGAAAACTTAGAAGAGTTAAAAAAAGAAGGTATTGATATCCCTGTTTTATTAGGTGGTGCTGCACTTACTAAAACGTTTGTAAACGATTTTTGTAGACCTTTATATGATGGACCAATCTTCTATTGCCGAGATGCTTTTGATGGAGTTATTTCTATGCAAAGAATTGAAAAAGGGGATTTAAGTAATACGGCATTAGCAGCAGATTTAGTTGAAGATGAAGTAATAGTTAAAAAAGAAGAAAAAGAAGTAATCATTCCTCCTTATGAAGAAATTGACTTGCCTTCAAAACAACCTTTAATTGTACCTCCTGTATGGGAGCGAATTACTAATAATGAAGCTGTGAAAAATCAAGATTTAATTTTCTCATGGATAAATCACAGAGTATTGTTTAGACAACGATGGGGATATAAAAGAGGAAAACAAGATCCTAAAAAGTTTAAAGCCTATGAAGATGATACCGTTTGGCCTTTATATGAAAATTTAAAAGAAGAATTAATTACAAAAGAGATTTTTGATCCTATTGCTATATATGTATATTTTCCTTGTATCTCTCATGATAATAAACTTTATATCTTTGGAAAAGAGCATATCTATAATAATTTAGAAGAAGCAAAAAAAGTGCCTCCTTTAAGCCAAGCCATAAAAGTACTAGAATTCCCAAGACAAAAAAGAAAACCTTTTAGATGTTTAGCAGACTATTTTGCAAATGATAGGCTAGATGTTGTTTCTTTTACCTTGGCCTCTTCAGGACTTAAAATTACAGACTATGAGCAAGGTTTGTATAAAGAAGATAAGTATACTGAGTATTTTCAAGTGCATGGTTTAGGAGTTGAATTTGCTGAAGCCCTAGCGGAAGTTATTCACAAACAAGTAAGATTAGATTTAGATATTGTATCAAAAGAAGGTCATGCCCTAAGAGATGTACAAATGAAGCAATATACTGGGTGTAGATATTCTCCTGGATATGCAGCGTGTCCTGAACTTGAAATGAATAGAGACTTCTTTGATTTATTAAAACCAGAAGAGTTTGGGATTGAATTATCAGAAACTTTTCAAATGCATCCTGAACAAACAACGTGTGCAATGGTTGTTCCTCACCCTGATGCAAAATATTATAATGTATAAATAAATTCTCTTATATACTTAATCTTTTAATTATCTTTATTTTCACATATCATTCAAGACCTTAATTTTTTTACTTTTTTGAATAATAATTATCTTTTAAATTCCCTTTATCTTTAACAGTGATATTTGTAGAAAAGTGCATGAAATTTCTATTATCAGTTATTCTCAAAAAGTAAAAAGTTCTTTATAATACCAACATAAAAAACAAAGGAATAATATGGAATTTTCATATCACAACCCAACAGCAATCGAGTTTGGTAAAGGTCAAATAAAAGAGTTAGCTAATAAAATTAGTAAAGAGGACAAAGTTTTATTAGTTTATGGTGGAGGATCTATCAAATCAAATGGTGTATACGATCAAGTTATAAAAGCTTTAGAAAATCATACAGTAATTGAGTTTTCAGGTGTTGAAGTTAACCCTACAGTAGAAACAATGAACAAAGCAGTAAAAATTGTAAAAGAAGAAAAAATTGATTTCATTCTTGCAGTTGGTGGAGGTTCAGTTATTGATGGCTGTAAATATCTTGCAGCAGCTTCATTATATGATGGGGATGCATGGGATTTCTTAGATGGAACAAAAGAAGTAGAAAAAGCAATGCCTTTAGGAGTAGTTTTGACACTTGCAGCAACTGGATCTGAAACAAATCATTTAACAGTAATTTCTAAAAAAGAAACTGATGAAAAAAGAATGTATTTCTCAAACTTTTCTTACCCACAATTTGCAATAATGGATCCAAGTGTAATGGCTACATTAAGTGATAGGCAACTAGGTAATGGACTAGTAGATGCATTTGTTCATACATCAGAGCAATATATCACATACCCAACAACAGCCTTAGTAAATGATGGTTATGCAGAAACTCTATTTAGAGGATTAGTAAAACTAGCAGATACTTGGGAAGACAGACGTACTGATGCATGGTTAGCAAACTTAATGCATATTGCAAACCAAGCCTTAAACTTCCAAATTGGAGCAGGTGTACCGCAAGATTGGTCAACACACTTAATAGGGCATGAATTAACAGCTTATTATAAATTAGATCATGCAAGATCTTTAGCTGTTGTTCAACCTTTCTTATTAAATGTAATGGGAGAAGATAAAAAAGAAAAAATCGCACAATTAGGTAAAAATGTATTCGGAATTGAAAATGACAATGCAGCAGTAATTAAAGCAATGGAAGCTGTTTATAATAAGGTGGGAGTACCTACAAAATTAAGAGACTACGATATTGATGATAAAGTAATTTCAAATGTTACAAACGCATTAATCAAAAATGGTTATACAGCAATGGGTGAAAATGAAAATATCACTTTAGATAAAGTAGAAACTATTTTAAATATGTCAATAAGCGCATAATATAAAATACTAGAACCCTTTTAAAAAGAAGCTTTTGCTTCTTTTGGAGGATATCCAAAATAAGACTTAAAGTCTCTACTAAACTGTGAAACATTTTCATAACCAACTTCTTCAGCAGTCTCGTTTACTTGATAATGCATTTGTGCTAATAAATTATTGGCTTTGTTTAGCCTAATCTTTTTTATATATTGTAAGGGGGTGTGAGACGTTATTTTCTTAAAATATGAATGAAATGAAGACACACTCATATCTACATCACGTGCTAAACTTGGAATATCTAAGTGTTGTGAATACTTATCATGAATATTTTTTAAAGATTTTGCGATTTTTGCTTCATGGTTTGAATTTAAAAACATTTTGTGCAAAAATGCTGAGTTTTCACCTGATACAATTCTATAATATAATTCTCTTAAAATTGAATTCCCCAAAATAGAGGCTTCTTCTTTTGAATGTAAGATATTTAATAATTTACAAGCTAAGTCTTCTATATCAGGTGTTAATTTATCTGAAAATACACCCAATGAGTGAGAATTATCATTTAAAGACTCTTTTTTATTAACTAAATCTATTATTTCATACATGATTTTTTTATCTAAAGAAATCATCATGCAAATAAAGGGTTCTTCTTTTGTTGCATAGGTTTCACATTCTAGGGGAAGAGTAGTTGGAACTACTAAATAGTTATTACAATCATAAGTTAAAGTATTTTTACCTAAATGGCCTATCTTTTTGCCTTGAAGTACAAGAATTAAGCATAAATCATAGATAAAAAGGGATTTTTTATCGTAAAAAGACGTTTTATAAAGTTTTACATTTTTTAATAAAGTGTCATGTACGCCATCTTCTTTTATTAAAGACTCTGCTTTTAGTATAATTTCATTTTTCATATTTTCACCCAATAATATTTGCTATATTGTACTCTTATTGCTAATTTAACTTCTGAGGGATTCTCTAAATGACATGCACTATCCTACAAATCAAGCTCTTTGTTATAGAAATTGACAATTATTAAACTATTACTGTGTTAAATTATAAAGTGTACATCACAGAAGTATTATGTAGTAAAACACGAATTCTAAAATTTAAGCTACATTTATGTTTTACCCCTTGACAAAGTTCGTAAAACCTCCTATAATTCCCGTCCAAATCAAGTG
>CAJXWI010000335.1 GCA_913062735.1 uncultured Arcobacter sp. | reverse complement strand
ATAAAATAGAATTTAAAAATGTTGATTTCTCATACGGACAATCAAAAATATTGGATAAGATTTCTTTCACAATCAAGAAAGGTCAGAGTGTTGCTTTGGTTGGTTCCTCTGGAAGTGGAAAAACGACTATTGCAAACTTATTAAATGGGTTTTATAATTCTGACTCTGGATCAATAAGCATAGATGGGATGGAAATCTCCTCTATCACTCGTGAGTCTTTGTATAAAAAAATATCTATTGTTACACAAGAATCAATCCTTTTCAATGATACAATTATGAACAATATAAGAATTGGAGATTTAGACTCTATGGATGAAGATATTGTAAATGCTGCCAAAGAAGCGAATGCTCACGAATTTATAATTCAACAAATTGAAAAATATGATACAAATATTGGTGATTATGGAGAAAAGCTTTCAGGTGGACAGAAGCAAAGACTAACAATTGCTCGTGCAATGCTTAAGAGTCCATCCATTTTAATTTTAGATGAAGCTACAAGTGCTTTAGATACAGAAACAGAAAAAGCAGTTATGGAATCAATTGAAAGTTTAAATGGAACAAAAACAGTTATTATGATTGCTCATAGACTAAGTACTGTTGAAAAGTGTGATCAAATAATTAAAATGGAAAATGGAAAAATAATAGATATTATATTCAAGGGAGAGTAGAGAGAATATCAATTTAGTGTCTTAACTAGTTGATATAATTTCTTCAATCTTTATATACAATAAAAATATATCAAAAATTTTAATATTAAATTTAAGTATTAAAATAAAAATTAAAAGAAAGATAACTAATGAACAAATTTATAACTACAGACGGTACAAATATTAATGATGGTTTTGGCTCACAATTTCAATGTTATTTAGTGACTTATGCCATTGCTAGACACTTAAATTGTGAGTTTAAATATACCGATATGAGGTTATGTGGACATGTAAATGATATAGAAAAAGAATATTTGAATAAAATGATGAAGGATATTTTTAATTCAGAGCAGGTAAAGAAAAATGATAATTTGAAAATATTAAATTTACAAAAGAATAGTCCATATATTGAAGCTCTTAAAAAGTCTATTACCAATGGCGTTCTGTTAAGAGCATCTTCTGGCGCACTTAGCTGGGATACAAATATTTTGCAAAATGGTATGGTGGATATAAGAGCTAATGCAAAAAAAATTATGTACAATAGACTTACAAATAATGAAAAAAAACTTTTTGAACGTATTAAAGGTAATCCTGTATTACATGTAAGGAGAGGTGATGTTGATGAATCAATGCCAGAAAGATGGATTTCTAAAGAAATATACTCTAAAATTAGATTAAGTGATTATGATAGCAGTATAGAAAGTAATTCATTAATAATTTTATCTGAAAGTAAAGGCTATGATATTGAAAATATAGATAATCTAACGATTATCCCATTATTGGATGCTTCATTTCCTTTATCTTGTTTAGTTGCAATTGAGGCAAAACTATTTTTTACTGCGAAGTCTTCATATTCGTATTCTATTGCACTTTTATGTGAACCAACAAAAGTTATTTACACTCCATTTTGGTTAGCACCATTACCTAGTTGGAGAACTTTTGAACCTGATACTTCAAATTATTTTTATGAAAATGAGATTAAGATTACAACTAAAAGAAGTAATAGGTTTCGCAAGTTAGTTAGTAAAAAATTTATATTTTCATATGCAATTGTAAGCACAATATTAAATTTGATCTTATTTTATCGTTGATAATAGGTATTAGTATAAAAAATTAAAGAAATTAATAGTAAATTCGTTGAAGGTTATATAGCATACTTGTATGATAATTAAATATATAATATTTCAGAAAATTTCATATTAACTCTTTCATTGTAAAAATAAATCATAAAAATCAACTAAAAAATGATTTTGAATAGAAAGGTAAAAGATGAAAAAGGTTGCATTTTATATTATGAATTCAAAAGGTTATTTTGTGTTGAAGAATTTTATAGATAAATTTGGATCTAAAAATATTGAGTATGTAGTTTCTAGTATAGATAGGAATATAAAAAAAGATTATTTTGAAGAAATAGAAAACTTAGCAATAAAATTTAAGATAAATTTTTTCAATCGATTTGATAGTTTTTTGGATATAGAAAACTCATTTCAAGGTTATAAAATTTCTATAGGTTGGAGATGGTTAATAAAAAATGAATTATGTTTAATAATATTTCATGACTCTTTGTTACCAAAATATAGGGGGTTTGCACCACTTGTGAATGCTTTAATTAATCAGGAAAAGATATTGGGGGTGACTGCTTTATTTGCAAGTAGCGAATATGATAAGGGTAATATAATTTCTCAACAAAATCTAAAGATATCTTATCCTATTAAAATAGATGAAGTTATTAAAGAAATCGAACATCTATATTTTAATTTGGTAGAAAATATATATAGAAAAATAGTAAGTAATAAAAAATTAAAGTCTAGGATACAGAATGAAAATAAAGCTACTTATAGTCTTTGGCTTGATAATAAAGATTATTTTGTAGACTGGACTTGGAGCGCAAAAAAAATTAAAAGATTTATCGATGCAGTAGGCTATCCATATGATAGTGCAAAAGCTTATTTAAATGATAAAATAGTTAGACTAATAAATGTAAAGATTGTTGAAGATGTCGCCGTTGAACATAGGGATAGACATATAGGGAAAGTTATATTTATAAAAGATGGAATTCCTGTTATAGTTTGCAAAAAAGGTCTTATTCGAATAGAAGAAATAAGAAACGAAAAAGATGAAAAATTAAAAATAAATTTTAGAAGTAGATTAAAGTAAGGAAATGATTGAATGATACTATTCAGTAAGCCAACGTTGACAGGAAATGAAGAAAAATACATTTTAGAATCTATAAGAAGTGATAAAATATCGGGTGATGGACAATTTACAAAAAAATGTTCGCAGTGGTTTGAAAAAAAGTTAGAGTGTAAAAAAGTTCTTTTAACTACTTCTTGTACTCATGCTCTTGAGATGACGGCAATACTCTTAGATATCAAAGAGGGTGATGAAGTAATTATGCCCTCATATACTTTTGTATCTACTTCAAATGCATTTGTACTAAGAGGTGCTAAGATAGTATTTGTAGATATTAGACCTGATACTATGAATATAGATGAAAATAAGATAGAACAAGCTATCACAGATAAAACAAAAGTTATAGTTCCCGTACACTATGCAGGAGTAGCTTGTGAGATGGACACTATTATGGATATTGCCAATAGACATAGCCTTTTTGTAGTTGAGGATGCAGCTCAAGCTATGATGAGTAACTATAAAGGTAAATCGCTTGGGACCATTGGTCATATGGGAACTTTTAGTTTCCATGAGACAAAAAACTATACAAGTGCAGGTGAAGGTGGACTTCTTATTATAAATGATGAAAAGTTTGTAAACCGTGCTGAGATTATAAGAGAAAAAGGAACAAACAGGAGTCTGTTCTTTAGAGGTATGGTTGATAAATACTCTTGGGTAGATATAGGAAGTTCTTATCTTATGAATGATGTTAGTGCTGCATATCTTTGGGGAAATATTGAAAAAGCTGAAGAGATAAATATAAATAGACTTAAAAGTTGGAAAAGATACTATGATGGATTGAAAGAGTTGAAAATAAATAAATTAATTGAACTACCAACTGTACCAAAAGACTGTAAACAGAATGGACATATGTTTTATATAAAAGTTAAAGATTTAGAAACAAGAAAGAAACTTTTGTATTATTTGAAAGAAAATAATGTTTTAGCAGTATTTCACTATATTCCATTGCATTCTGCACCTGCTGGATTAAAATTTGGTAGATTTAATGGTGATGATGACTATACAACAAAAGAGAGTGAGAGATTGGTAAGGTTACCTATTTATTTCAATATAAAAGAAGAATATATATGTAAAATTATAAATTTAATATATATTTTTATTAATAAGAATAATATATGAAGATAATAAGAATTATATATGGTTTTTTATATAAAAGTATTTTAAATTTAATCTACAATTTTTTAAAAATTATTGAAAAAAATATAGACAATAATAGTAGATGGGTTTATCAAACAGATGCTATAGATGTAACAAATCAAAAAAAAAGAACTTACTCTAAGAATGACGTTAATGATGAAATTTTATTTCAAAATCAATTAACTGAAAATATTTATGCTAAAGTAGAAAA
>CAJXWI010000334.1 GCA_913062735.1 uncultured Arcobacter sp. | reverse complement strand
AAAGGCTCATATGAAACCATTCTATGTGCAAAGGATAAATTAGAAGATTTTACGCCAAATAATTCTGCCTCTAGCACTTCTTCATCGTGCATAATAGATAAAGATCGAATAGGTCTAATGAATGAATCTTTACGTGAACCCCAACGCATAGATTTTCCAAAATTTAGTTTTTTAATAAAAGCATTTATCATTTCATTTAATAAATCTTTTGAAGCTTGTCCCTCTACTTCTTTTTTGAAGTATAAAACATCTCCTCTTCCCTTATTAATAGATGAAATTTCACTTATATCAACACCGCATTTTTTAGCAAATCCTAGAGCAGCAGGCATTGCAACACCATCTTTATATGCAATACTAAGTGGAGCACCTATATTTTCAATTATTTGGTCTTCTTGTTTTAATGCAAAATCTTTATGCCAAAGAACCAGACGTCTAGGCGTATAATAAAATTCAAAAGAACAAGACAATTGTTTCTCTTTTAATATCTCAGCCCATTTTTTTTCTATATTTGGAAGTTCTTTTAAAAATGGAATAGCAGGAAGTTCTTCAAGGCCTATCTCAATCAGTAGTGGTTTTGTCATTTTCTTCCTCTCTTTTTTTCATTTCTTCTAGTTTTTTAGTATGTTTTTTGACTTGTAATTCATTAAAACCTCTTACAAATCCAAAGACAATAATAACAAATCCAATTACAACAATAATATCTAGTATATCTTTCACGCTTATCCTTTTACAGAAATTTTATTTAATTTTATGGCTTTTGATGCTGTTCTTGTAAACAATACCGTCAATTCCCAAGAGTGCAAGCTCTTCTATTTCATGATCTTTTTCAATGATGCATAAAACTTTTGTATCAAACATATAATGTTCCGCAATTTTTTGTATTTTAATGGCTAAATCTTTTTTACATAAAAGATAGCGTGCATTTAATGCATTTACTAAAATACCCTCTTCTATACTTGAAACAAGTACAGAAAAATTTATTTTATTTTCATTTGAATATGCAAGGAGTTCTTTTTGATAATCAAACAAAACTGCGCTGTTTGCTCTTGTATCTTTAATTTCTTCTTTATTATTTACATAAAAAAATGTCTCACAAGGTAATAAATCATGTCCTATAATAATCATTTTAAGCATTCTTTTGAACAAAAATATTTCCCATTTGATAAAATTGCATCTTCTTTGCTAACAAAAGTCTCACATGTAGGACAAGCATCCATAATTTCTTCATTCTTTTTCATGGATTTTTTAATTACACTTTCTCTATTTTTTTTAAAAAAAACAAGATAAACAATGAAAACAACAGCCAAAAAAGCCAAGGCTTTAAAAATCATTTTTGTCCTTTTATATACAAATAATTTCTCTCATTTAATGGAAAAATCTTATAATTCTTAATTTTAGCATCTTCAAGCTCACTCTTTAGCATTGAACCCTTATAAAATAAAAACGAGCTTTCTTCATTGCTAAGATTTTTTGTTAACTCAAGTAATAAAGCAGTATTCGTAACTGCACGAGAAGTAAATAAGTCAACATTGATATCTTGTACATTTTCTATTCTATTGCAAATAATTTCAACATTAGTTAGTTTTAAAGAATTTTTTATAAAATTCAGAAAAGCAACTCTTTTTGCTCTTGGCTCAATTAAATAAGCTTTTACTTCAGGTTTTGCCATTGCAAGAATTAGTCCAGGATAACCAGCTCCTGTTCCAATATCTGCAAAAGATTCAAAAGAATCCAAAAAACTTAAGGGGTATATGGAGTCCATAATATTTTTTTCAATTTTTTGTGTTTCTAGTTCGGCACTAAGATTGTGAATCTTTCCCCATTCCTGTAGTGTTTGTATAAATTTATTACAATTTACATAAAATTTTTCATCAAAATTAAGATTGATTTTTTCACATTGCATTTTCAAATTCATTATATTCCTTATAAAAGATGACCCATTTTTTCTTTTTTTGTTTCTAAATAGCTTTTATTGTGTTTATTTACTTCTGTAATTGATGGAATTCTCTCAAGAATTTCTATTCCAATAGATTCCATATATTTTATTTTTTTTGGATTATTTGTTATCAGTTTAATGCTTGTTATATTTAAATCTTTTAATATTTCTTCAACAATTAAATAATAGCGTTCATCCTCTTCAAACCCCAATTCAAGATTGGCTTCAATGGTATTTCTTCCTTGTTCTTGCAAACAGTAAGCATTTACCTTGTTTAATAAGCCAATATTACGGCCCTCTTGTCTATGGTAAATGATAATTCCACCATTTTTGGAAATGAAATCTAAGGCCTGATGCAGTTGATTTTGACAATCACACTTTAAAGAGGCAAAGGTATCTCCTGTTAGACATTCTGAATGTACTCTTAAATAAGGAGAGCTAAGCTCCTCAAAGTCTTGACTCATTATTGCCAGATGCTCTTGGTTATTTTCTTTATATGCTTTAATTTTAAAAGTACCAAACTTTGTTGGTAACGTCGCAAAACTAGATTTTTCTATGTTCATAAGTATTTAAACCTTATATTGTTAAAATAGGCGCATATAATATCTAAAAAAGGTAAACAGAATGTTTAAAAGATTTCGTAGACTTAGAATTAATGAAACTTTAAGAAATATGGTAAGTGAAACAAGCTTAAGTGCACAGGATTTTATCTATCCTTTGTTTGTTGTTGAAGGCAAAAATATTAAAAATGAAATCTCTTCTATGCCAGGTGTCTTTCAAATGAGTTTAGATTCAATTTTAAAAGAGTGTGAAGAATTAGTTGATTTAGGGCTAAATTCAATTATTCTTTTTGCAATTCCTACACTTAAAGATTCTATTGGAAGTGAATGTTTAGATGATCACAGTTTAATTTCAAGAACAACTCAAGCCATAAAAAAAGATTTTCCGAATATGTTTATAGTAAGTGATTTATGCTTTTGTGAATATACAGATCATGGGCATTGTGGAATTATAGATCCTAAAACAAAAACAGTACATAATGATAAAACACTTGAAATCTCTGCACAGCAGGCTTTAGTACATGCAAGAGCTGGTGTTGATATGATTGCACCTTCTGGAATGATGGATGGAATCATTAAAACCTTAAGAAAAGTTTTGGATGACAATGGTTTTGAAAACTTGCCAATTATGGCTTATTCAAGTAAATTTGCCTCTGGTTATTATGGTCCATTTGGTGATGTTGCACAAAGTGCACCTTCTTATGGGGATAGAAAAACCTATCAAATGAATCCAGGGAATAGACTTGAAGCTATCGAGGAGTCCCTTGCAGATGAGGCTGAAGGCGCTGATATACTAATGGTTAAACCTGCACTTTCTTTTCTTGATATTATTAGAGATGTTAGAAACAGAAGTAACTTACCTTTAGCTGCGTATAATGTTTCAGGGGAATATGCCATGTTGAAACATGCAGGAATTGCAGGACTAATTGATTATGAGCGTGTAATGATGGAAACACTTATTTCATTTAAAAGAGCTGGAGCTGATATTATTATTTCTTATCATGCAAAGGAAGCCTGCTTGCTTTTAAAAGCAAATAACTAGTCCTTTCTACTATCACGTGCAATGCCCTGATATTAGGGCATTGCTTCATTACGTTATAATGAAGTATGTAAAAACTTAATGTGTTAATACTTTATTAATCTATATGTCTTATACTAAAAAATATTTTTCGCTCTATTGTAAATACAGGCACAATAGTTATAGTACACAAGACTAAAAACTATCATATTAAGAATATAATAATTGCAATTTGAATATAATGTCTTTTTTATAAGAAAAAGCACCTAAAAAGGATTAACTTGAAACATTTTTTAACATTAAAAGACTATACAAAAAATGAAATTCTAGAAATTTTAGAATTGGCAAGAAAAATAAAAATAGAAACAAAAAATAAAATTTTTAAAGATTATTTACCGAAACAAACACTAGCAATGATATTTGAAAAAAGTTCTACTCGTACACGAGTATCTTTTGAAACAGGGATTTATCAATTGGGAGGCATTGGACTGTTCTTGTCTTCAAATGATATACAATTAGGTAGAGGTGAACCTATGAGTGATACTTCTAGTGTAATTTCAAGGATGGTTGATATGGCCATGATTAGAACTACTGCACAAGCCAACATTGAAGAATTTGCAAAATACTCAAAAGTTCCTGTAATTAATGGATTAAGTGATGAATATCATCCTGTACAGTTAATGGCTGATTATTTAACTATTCAAGAGTGTAATAAAG
>CAJXWI010000333.1 GCA_913062735.1 uncultured Arcobacter sp. | reverse complement strand
GTATGCATATTGGATTTCAATCAGATAATCAGCCCCTTTGCTTAAACTTTTAATCTCTACTTCTTGGGATGACGCGGAATTATTGGAGTTAGCCTGCCCTACTCTTAATAAAAAACCTCTATCTACTTGATTAATAGAGTTTACATTAAAATAGTTTGTTACACAAGTTTCTAGTTCCCAAATCTCTTTTTGTGTAAGGGTATTTTTTTCTCTGTTCAAGGGAAGAGATATTTTGGTCACTGACTCAATTTTCTTACCATTGTTATCGCTTATTATTTGATGAATTTTAGGCTCGTAAATATTTTCAACTAAAAGTCTGTTAAATAAAACGACAAAGGTTGGGTTGTCAACAGATTTATATAAATCATTTAATTCTTTATTCACTGTAAATGAATTGCATGAATTTTTCTTTTTTCGGTCAAATTCTTCAAAAGTTCTTTCATCTCTTGTCTGATAAGTAGGTAGAGGTTTACTTTTTTTATTGAGTAAATTTATAAAGTTTGGATCTTGATATTCAGGGTCTGAAAATCCAAGGTTTATGAAAAATAAGAGTAATAATAGAATTCTCATAATAATTAATCTCCTTCTTTTATTTCAATTAAAAAGTTTGTGACATCGTCTATCGTTACAGATTTTTCTTTATATGTCATACTTGAATTTTTAGCTAAAAAAACTCTTTTCCATATACTTGGTTTTTCTGTTGGGATTTTATTATCATCATAAAACTGTGATCTTATCTTCACTTGTAAAGGGTGATCTGTTCGGTTTCTAATCGTCGCGAAAACTTCGACATTTCTTGTTTCTAAACTACGGATTCCTAAGTTTTCAACGGATATTTTTGATTCACTTGTATGGCTCTTAGAAATATTAAAGTACCCCCATTCTAGTAAGTCTTTATCTAAAACAGCAACACTATTTAACTTATATGCCGAAACATCTAAGTCTGCGTCATCGACTTTTTCTCCATAGGTAGGACCTTCATGCGTTGCAGAACATCCACTGAAAAAAATACTACTTATTGTTAAAAAAATTAACAATTTTATTTTTAAAATTTTCATTTGTTGTTTCCTTTTTAGTTTCTAAGTAATTATTATGGTATTTGTCTTTTTCAGTAATAACATCATTTATTTGGTACATATTAATTATTCCTTGTGGTTTGACGATTTTGTCAAAAGTATGTTCAACTACGATTTGTTTATTATCAGGTATTTCAATATTAATTGTCTTTGAATTAACTGATTCAAGATTAATTTCATATTTTCCAGGTTTTAACTTATCCATATACAAGTATATACCTCCTGGTAAATTTTCCCAATATCTTGTATCTGCTTTTGATACTACGGCATTCGCAATTTGTTCCGATATCCCTCCCACTGTAGTTGCAACAAGACCTATTGCTGCGAATGTCAACCCAACAACGGCAACAACACCATCTGCAGTTGAATCTCCTGTACTTGGGAGAGACAACATTGAACCAGCAGCTAGAAAACTTCCTTTCGCAGTATTCTTAGCTTCTTCAGCTGTTTCCATAGTTTCACTTTTAAAGGTCGCCTTTCCTTCGATAATTTTATCTATTTCTCTACCACCTCTAGTAGAAGCCTGAAAATAAATATCATCCAATAAAATTAACTTAGGGTCAAGGTTTTTAACTTGTATATTTGGTTTTTTAAGATATCCATTTTCTCGGAACTTTAATTCTGATTCATATTTACCAGCTGAATATTTTTGAGGTGTAAACCCAGTGTCAATTAGTAGAAAAAAGTTGCTATCTTTTACTATATCGATTATTGATTTATGCTCTTTTTTCAGTGGTTTTGTGGTTGAAAATGTTTCAATTGACTCTTCTTTTAAAAATCCTGTAGCTATCCAGCCTTTTTTTGTTTGAATCCAATCCTCTTTTTCAGCATTAATATTAATCAATTCACCTTTTAAATATGTATCTAAGACTTCTGCTTCTTTACTTGGGTCTTTTCTAATATCTAATTTTTCTGGAATTATCGAATATAACTTTTTAGATCTATTCATTATTTTTTCTTCTATAAAATAACTAGATATCCATCCTTTATCAGTTTGAGCCCATTCGTCGTCAACTTTAAGAACTTTAATAAATTCATTTCTTGAATAAGATCCAACTACTATAGATCCATCATTAGCTTTTTCTCTAATGTCTAGTTTCTCTGAGTTAATAGAATATATTTTGTATGTATTAAATTCGTCTAAAAGATTTGAGTTTGAAGATGAAACATTTGATAACTCATTTAAAGATTCATTATATAATTCTTCATCATTATTCAATCTAGAAGATAATGCTTCAAGTAAAAGTAAGGTTTTAAAATCAGATTGGTGTTGATTATCTTCACTTCTTGCATCTTGCAAAAGTCCACCTTTAAAACTCGCTCTAGCATTTTCATAATCTTTATCTTTCAAATACAAAAGTCCTCTATAAAAGTAAGCCATTGATCTTTCATAGGGCTCGCCAATAAACCTTTTTTCATCTTCTCCATACCAAAGACTCTTTGCTTTTTCAGATGATTCATCTTCTGAATAAGTCGATTCAATATTAAGCAATACTTTGTCAAAGGCCAATTTTGCATCATTGTAATAGCCTTTTTGATAGGCATATAAACTTAAATTCATTAAGTTTAATACTTCATTTCTTTTTTCATCAGCAAGATAACTCACGTATAAGTCTTGAAGCTCTTCAGGCTTATTGTCTATTTTTTTGTAGCTGTTATATATTTTTTGTGGTTCTACTACTAATTTTGTATTAATTTGTGTCTCATTTTGAGGAGCACATCCTATAAACAGTAGTACAAAAAAGAGGAAAATTATATGTTTCATCGTAACTACCTGTAAATTACATTAGAGGCAGCGGTTTTTTTAAATTCATAGAGATTTGTCCAAGCAATTGAACCTGTTTCTAAATCAATAAGCTTGAAGCTTATTTGGTGATATTTTGTTTCGTCTCCCGTGTCATTATTTAACGTATCAAGTGACATTATTTTACCTGACAGTCTATAATCAGCTCCATGTATTTTTTTAGCATTTCCTAAGTTCCCTATACTAACTTGTCCTTCACGTTTTAATTCTCGTTCATCTACAATCATCTCAATATCTTCCCTTTCAAGAAATATCATTCGACCTTTTGCCGCTCTATTTAAATTAATCAAAAGTCTTTCTGTTATTAAACTTTTGTTAATTCTTGAAGAACTTTGATTTTTAAAGTACTTGCTATCAATTATAATACGAGGTGCTACGTTTTTATTAACTAGAAAACCAGTGGATAAAATATCCCTCATCATTTCATCTACCATACCCACTATATCTTGGGATTCTATGCCTGTACCTTGGGTTTTTTTACTACTATTACCTACATCCTCGTATATAGACTCTTTACCTTTTTCATTGATTACTTTTGAGGAAGTGGCACATCCTGAAATCAGCAAACTTGCAACAATAAGTGCAGATATATTTATTCTTTCCATTTTAATTTAATCCTATATATTTATTTTTATTTAATAATTATATCCCAACAAACTCACACAAATGTCACATTTCATGTACTTTTCTTACAAATTTTACAATGTAATAATATATTTACTTATACGATTATTTAACTTGCACCTTTAGTATCGCAGGTGATAGTGTTGCTAGTCTATATATTGGAAGTCTATTTTGGAATTGAGTTTAGTGAATAAAATCTCTCGCATGTAGATAAGGGGTTTTGTCAAAGTATAATAAAGTATTCTACACCTGATAGTTTCTCACTAGAAAATAAATAACTATATATATTATTTAATTTCCATATACTTCTTTAATCCACTTAATAATTTGTCTTGTAAATAAGCAGGGGAAATGATTTTGACATTTGGTATCCAGTATCTAACTAGCTTTAGTATCTCTTCATCATACGAAACTTTCGTAGATACAAGTAATCCGCCCTCCTCTAACTCTTTAACTGTCGTTTGATTTGGGAGAATATTTCTTCTTCTAAAATAATCTGATACAATTTTGTCAACTTGCAAAATAACTTCAATTTGTTTTGAACTAAATGAAATATCATCATCTTTTTCAATTGAGTTTAAAATATCTTTCTGAATTTCAAATTTACTATATGTCATAATAAGTTTTGTAACTTTCTTGAATGAAAATGTTTTTAACACGTCACTTTCGAGACCAGCTAAATACCAAATTCCTTTTGAATTAACAAGCTTATATGGTTCTATAACTCT
>CAJXWI010000332.1 GCA_913062735.1 uncultured Arcobacter sp. | reverse complement strand
CTTGCAGTTGACACTACTAACTTTACATATGGCGTTCAGGCAGGTGTTGTATATGAGTTATCTAAAACAGTTGATTTAGAAGGTGGTGTTAGATATATAAAAACTTCTGAGGATGATTCTGGAACAGTTCCTGCAAATTATATATTAGTGCCTACGGAAAATATTGTTCAATACTACCTTTCTCTTGGGTATAAGTTTTAATTACTCTACTAGGTCAAGTTCTTAGTTCCTCGGCCTAGTTATTAATATAGATTCATGAACGACCCGAAGGTAATTTTAATATAGATCATAACAATAATCGATATATAGAGTATTTTATATATTTTCCATGAAACATTTTAATGTCTCATCCCCCCCATCTATGCACTAGAAGACCTCCTCACACTTATAATCTCCATTTTGTGAACAAATAAAAGTTATTTGTCACTTGAAAGAATGAGTGTATTTATACGCTAAATTATGATTAATAAACAAAATACTTTCAATATCTATTTCGGGGCTAGATTAATTCTCAAGATTGTTAAATAGATGCTACAAGATTTAGTATTTAACAATATATTTATAGATACTTTTTAATGATTGGTTACAGTACGAACAAGAGAAATTTATATTGGAAAGTATAATTTTCAAACTATTATATTTATTATGATATAGTACATTTACAACACATAATTAGGAAAAAACATGAGATATCCATTAGACTTTGAAGATACATTTAGCAAAACATATTTGTTTTGGCTTAGTAGATTTATTAGAAGTAAAATTACTTCATTATCAAACCGACAAGTTTCTAATAAAGATAGACTCGCTCAAATTATTCAAGAACTCATAAAAGGTTTTGAAGATGTTAAAGATTTAAAAGCTCTTATGAAAGAAGTAAGAAACCTTGGAATGTCTGGTGTTCATGTTTATTACTTACCTTTAGAAAAACTATATCATTATGTTATGAGATTTGGTGCTGGATCAATGAAAGAAATTGATGAAGAATTTCTAAGTGATTTTTTGGCATCAGAAACGGCCAATTTATCAGATGCAAGTAAAAAGAACCATCGTATTGCCCTACTTGGTTTCTTTGGGTATATAGACAAGCAAAACGAAGAAGATAATGGAAATTCTTATAGATATGGCATTGAGCTTAAAAACTGGGGTGGATTAGGAGGCAAAGGTGGTAATAAACTCCCCTCTTTTCTCAATAAAGATGAAGTACAAAAATTTATTGCAGCAATTGATACCTATCCATATAAAAATCCCAATATAGGTGCTAGAAATCGTTTGATGATAAAAATCATTCTTTATACTGGAATAAGAGTTAGTGAAGCTATCAATATCATTTTAAAAGATTTTACAAAAGATGGAGATGCTTATATTATACAAGTTAGAGGTAAAGGTAATAAACCACGTGTGGTAATGATAAAAGAAAAAATCATTAAAAATGATTTATCAATGTGGTTAGACAAAAGATCTTGTGAAAATAACTTGCTTATGTGTAATCAAAAAGAGAAAAAACTAACCCAAGCATATATAGGTAGACTTGTTGAGCAAATACTATTGAGTATTGGTATAAGAAAAGATAAAAACTCCGCTCATATGTTAAGACATACCTTTGCAACTTTGCTATATCAGAATAGTAGAGATTTAATTTTGGTACAAGAATCTTTAGGTCATGCGGATATTAATACTTCAAGAATTTATACACACTTTGACAAAAGTCAATTAAATAGGACAACGGATATATTTTAAGTTTTATTTAACTGAAATGGGTGTTTTTGGTACCCCCCCCCTTATTGATAAATACTCATCTTACTTATTTCTAATGGGGAATCTTACCTTGGTGATGAAAGCTATGAAGTTATTCAAGAGAGAGACTAGCTAACTGAAATATTAATTAATATTCAATAAAGTGTATTGGTGACGAAATTGCTAGTTTTGAGTATATTATATGATGATAACGCAAAAAAAGAGTGAATACAAGATATACATTCTCTAATGGATTTACTTAAATTGAGTGTTGCTAAAGATTGCACTCTTGTTAGCAACTCTCTTTAAAGTCTTGATAGGATAGCGAAAGCTACTCTAATCCAGTATAACATAATTTTAATTATCTTTAAACGACTTTCTATTGGTTTTAATTTTCTGTATTTCTGTGATTTTTTAAAACTTCTTCAACACCATTAATAAGCTCATCACTCCATTGAAACCCTTTATGAAAAGAGTTGATAATAAGTACCTGGGAGTTTTGTTTTGATGTATCAGCAAATAAATAAGGAAAAATTAATACTAAAAGTAATCCCAATTTCATTAACACATAAAATCCTTCTATAATTAAAGACTATATAATAACTTAAATTTACAATATCTTCAATGTAATTTCTCTTTTGTAATAATTATTCCGTCATTATCCCCATAGATATAATCGCCTTGATTAAAGGTTACCCCATCAAAATTCACTTCACAACCTTGGGATGATTCAGTTTCTTCAAAATTTCTTAAAGGGCAAGACCCAATTGCAAATAAACCTACATTTATATTTTTTGTCTCATCTATATCTCTAACATAGCCATTTAATATAATAGCTTTCCAGTTATTTTCTAGTGCAAACGCCATAAGCTTATCTCCTACTACACCAAAATGCTCTTCATCATTATCCACCACAACTATTTTACCTTCACCATTGGTATCTCTGAGGATACTCAATAACTTCCAATTGCTCTTGTTAATCTTTAAAGTTTCTATTTCTCCATGAAAAAACTTTAGAGCACCAAAATTTTTAAATCTAGAGGATAATACTTGTATCTTTTTATTCTTGTTATTGTCACATAAATCTGCCGTACTTATATTCTTCATTCTATTTCCTTTAACTTTAGTTATCGTATCATTTTGTACTTTTTAATATTAATTTTTATTGCATATGATTTAATCTAGCTGTATTTTAACTAGATTACTTTTCCCTGATATGAAACTATATAAAGAAACGCCAATAGCTAATAGTTTTTTCATTAGTAATAGTAATACATAAGAATGTTCTAAAAGTGTCTTTTAGAGTTTATTGCGTGTAAAAAAATCAATAAGACTTGATATGTCAACCCTAAATCAGACAAATAAATTCATAATCTGAGCAGGCATTTTCAAACGTAATATTTTTTCCTCAAAATCAACTGGTGACATATAATCATTATATAAATGAAGTCTTTGTCTATTATAAAACATTTCAATATATAAGTATAAAGCCCTTTATTAGGACTTTATAAGTATCATTTATCTATTTTTTTCTAAAAAATTAAATATGGATTCATGTACAACATCAGGTTGTTCTTCAGGAACAAAATGTCCACAATCTTTCACCCCAAACCCACTTACATTTGAAGCGAACTTCTTCCATCCTTCAAGTACATTCCAAATATTTCCAACTACACCATTTGCTCCCCATAAAACTAAAAGTGGTGTATTTATTGTTCTTTTTCTATCCTCTTCATCGTGAACTAAGTCAATTGTATTGGATGCTCTATAATCTTCTGAAATAGCATGTACACAAGCTGGATTAGAATAGTGTCTAATGTACTCTTGAAGAACATCTTCGGGAAACATCTGTTTAACGGAATCTCCTGTTGCTTTATTTAGAAGATTTCGTCTAATAAAATAATCAGGATCAGCACCTAAAAAAGTTTCTGGAAACGGTTTTGGTTGAATATAGAAAAACCAATGCCAATATTTAGTTGCAAACTCTCTATTTGTTTGTTCGTACATGTCGAAAGTCGGTAAAATATCCATTAGTGTACACGTTTTGACTTTTTCTTTATGGTCTAATATAAGTCTGTGAGCAACTCTTGCACCTCTATCATGAGAAACGATATGAAATTTTTCAATACCAAGTTTTTCCATCACTTTTACTTGATCATTTGCCATAACTCTTTTTGAATAGTTTGAATGATCTTCCAAACCTTCAGGTTTTGAACTATCTCCATATCCTCTTAAATCAGTTAGTACAACTTTATAGTTTTTAGCTAATTTTGAAGCAATACCTCTCCAAATAAGATAACTTTCAGGGTGACCATGAAGAAGCAAGATCGCTTCTCCAACTCCTGCAACTAAAGTATTGATTTTTATATTTTCTTCAACTTCAATAAAACTTTGTTCGAACTCAGGAAAATATTTTTTTGCAATCTTACTCATTATTTTTTTTCTTTAACTGCTTTTTAATTAGCTCTTTAATCCCACCATGCTCTAAGATATTTAAAACATATTC
>CAJXWI010000331.1 GCA_913062735.1 uncultured Arcobacter sp. | reverse complement strand
TCCTCTAGACTAAAAAACAAAAGTATCAATAATTATAGTTTTTGATACTATTTCTTTATTATTTAAATACCTAATAGAAGTAAAAATAAATTTTTTAAAAAAATATACCTAATTGGGACAAGAACAAATTCTAATTAATATATTTAATGCTTAAAAACTCCATAAGATAGTATATTAGCATCCTTAGTTCTGCCCTAAGAGTTTATTTATTTTCATTCGTCTTTCACGCATAAAAGAATTTTCTTCTATTTTAATAATATTTTTTTTATTTCCTTGTTTTAGAGCTTTTTTTACTTTCTTTAATTTGTTTTCAAAATCAATCTTTTTACTTTTGTTTTTTAACTTATTTTGTAGCAATTTTAATTCTAATTCTTTTGTGTATTGGTTTTCCAATACTTTTAATTGTGCCAATTCATTTCTAACATAACTAAGATCTTTTGCTTTGGGAATAATATAAGGCGTTATAATAACTACAAGGTTTTTTTGAATGCTGTTCTCATCTTTATTGTTAAATAAAACACCTACTAAAGGAATATCCCCTAAGATTGGTATTTTTGTTTTGCTAATCTCATTCTTATTTTCAATTAACCCAGCTATGATTACGGATTCACCATTATTTACTACAGCTGTTGTTTTTATCTCTTTTTTAGAAGTATCTGGATTTCCACTAAGAGAAACCCTGTTTGTAACTCCTTCTAAAATAGCATCAATTTGAAGTAAAACTTTATTTTTATTTGATATTCTTGGTTTTACTATTAGGCTAAGACCTATATCTTCTCTTGTAAAGGAATCTTTGGAAACACCTCCCGTAGAAAGAGTATTTGACGTTTTAACCGATATCGTTTCTCCCACATAAATGGAGCATTCTTGATTATTAATACATAAAATAGAAGGCTGCGAAACAATATCTAATGCATAATTTTCTTTGAGTAAATTAATACTTGCACCTAGGGCTAAACCAGATGTAATATTAGGTAAGTCAAGCCCAATACTAGCAGCATCAAAGGCTATGTTTTTACCATTATTTAAAGAAGAAGCAAAGGTAAATATTCCACTAGAATTAGCATTCCCGCCAGCTACTCCATACTTTACACCTACTTCTGAAATACGTTTTTCATTGACTTCAATAATTCTTGCTTGAACATATACTTGTAGTTTATCTCTATCAAGTTCTTTAACTAAGGCTTTGATAAAGTTTATTTCAAGCTTTTTCCCTTGCACAATTAAAGCATTTGATGTTTCATCAATTGAGAATAATAAAGAAGATTCTATAAACTCTTTCTTTTTTACATTTAGTGGTTTAAGTATTTGCAATATATTTTTTGCTTCTATATTTTTTAGAAAAATTATTTCAAATTCTTTTTCATCCTTTATTGTTTTACGCTTGTTTGAAAAAGTATTTCTACTCTCTATGCTTTTATCCCTAAGCTTTAGTTTTTTTTCTTGTTTTTTGACAATACGCAAGATTTCATTACTTTGAATTAAATAATATCCTTTTTCCTCAAGAATATATCTAAGGATATTAAGTACTTCATTTTTATTCACCACATTGTTAGAAATAAAATTTACTTTTCCTTTAATGGGCTTGCTTAAAAGTATATTTTTATTGTTTATTTTGGCTGTGATTTTAATTAAATCCATTATATTTAGATTCTGAAAATTAATATTTATACTCTCCTCAGAATACAAAAAACAAGAAAGAAGAAAAAGAAGAGAAAAAATTTTATATACTTGCATCAACTCTCCAATATAAAAAGTGATAAAGTGTAGCATCATAGATATTAAAATAAGTTTTATAATTATTTATATGAGTTTTAAACCTTGTATTAGTTTATTCTCAAGTGCAACAAAATTTTCTTTTGTAGCTTCTAAGTTTAAGCTAACATCAGTATTAAATTCTTTCGAAACAATATTAATCTCAAGTTGTTTGCATAAATATTCACATTTTTGGAGTTCTTTATAGGGTAAAAGAAGTGATTTTTGTAGTAAATTTACATATTCGAACAATGATGCCTCATTAATAACTAAATTACAAGCACTTGAATACGCACGTACTAATCCTCCTGTACCTAACTTAATCCCACCAAAGTATCGTATAATAATTACACAGGTATTGATTAAAGGATAACCAGCCAGTACATTCAAAGTAGGCTTTCCAGACGTACCTCTAGGTTCTCCATCATCACTTGAGTTTTCAACAATTTGATTATTCTCATTTAAATACCTGTAAGCATATACAAAATGTCTGGCTTTAGGATGTGCTTCTTTTAATTTCTTCATGCTTTCTTTAAAATCAGAAAAAGGACACAAGTAAGCAATAAATTTTGATTTTTTTTCTTCATAAGTAAAGCTAAATTCTTCATTACAATATTTCATATGGCATTTTAACAAAGTGTATATAAAAATCGCTAATACAGAATAAATAAGAATTTAAATATAATACCTTTATGAGATTAGATAAATATTTATATGAGAACTTTGAACTCCAAAGTAGAAACAAAGCCTGCGAACTTATTAAAAACAATAAAATTAAACTTAATGGAAAAATAATTTCCAAAGCTTCTTTTCAAGTTTTAGATACACCTAATATAGAAATCCTAGAAGAAGATTTTTATGTCAGTCGCTCAGCTTATAAATTAAAGCATTTTTTGGAAGAAATCCATTTAAATTTAGAAAATAAAAGAGCCTTAGATATTGGTTCTAGTACTGGTGGATTTACACAAATTTTATTGGAAAATAGAGTAAAACATGTAACTTGCGTTGATGTAGGAAGTAATCAACTGCATGACAAAGTAAAAGAGAATAAAAATATTGACTTCTTTGAAAATACAGACATTAGAAACTTTACTTCTTCGCATGAATTTGACATTGTTACTTGTGATGTTTCATTTATTTCTATTTTATATATAATTGAAGACATTGAGCGTTTGGCTAGTAAAGATATAATTATCCTGTATAAAGCACAATACGAAGTTGGATCCAGTGTAAAAAGAAATACAAAAGGTGTCGTAATGGACTTAAAAGCGATAGAAAAAGCAAGAAAAAAGTTTACTGATACCTGTCTTGCTCTTAACTGGACTTTAGTTTATAATAATTTTTCAAAAGTCACAGGAAAAGAAGGCAATAATGAAGAATTATTTTATTTCACAAAAAAGAAAACAAAATAATGTTAAGTAGAAATAATACATCAGCAGACAAAAAAAATATTACTTCTATTGCTATTGGCGGTTTTGATGGAATGCATACTGCCCACCAAACACTTTTTTCTAACCTCTCAAGAAAAGGAGCGATAATTGTAATTGATTCAGGTTATGCTAATTTAACCCCTCTAAATAATAGAGAAGAATATTCTACATTTCCAATTTTCTATTATGCATTAGAAAATATAAAAGGCCTTAGTGGGCAGGAATTTGTTGATTTATTAGTGCAAGAGTTTCCTCTTCTAAATAAGATTGTAGTTGGTTTTGATTTTCATTTTGGGAAAAACCGCTCTTGTGGAACAAAAGAATTAAAACACTTTTTTGAGGGAGAAGTTATTGTTTTAAATGAAATATCAGTTAATAATATCGCAATTCATACGAGAGTTATAAGAGAGTATTTAAAAAATGCCGATATTAAAAAAGCAAATATACTTTTAGGAAAGTCTTACAAAATAAGAGGTGTGCACATCAAAGGACAAGGCCTAGGAAAAACAGATTTTTATCCTACTATTAACCTTGATGTTAAAAATTATCTACTTCCTAAAGAAGGAGTCTATATTAGTAAAACAATTGTTGATGAAACAGTATATGATTCTGTAACTTTTTTAGGACATAGAAAATCAACAGATGGATTGTTTGCAGTAGAAACACATATTTTAAATAAAGAGATAAGTGTAAAAGATGAAAATATTCAAATAAAGTTTTGCCAACACTTAAGAAACAATGAAACTTTTCTCTCTTTTGAAGCATTAAAAAATCAGATAAAAGTAGATATCAAAAATACAAAAGATTATTTTTCATAATTAATACTAATATTGAATATTGGCTACTTAAGATAAATATAAATTAATACATTTTTAGATAAAATCATGTCATGAAAGACACAGTATTTGAGAAATCTATAAATAAACAATTTGAGTTTGATGAAGAAGTTGCTTCAGTATTTGACGATATGCTTAATCGCAGTGTTCCTTATTACAAAGAAATGCAACGCTTAAGTATTAATTTTGCCCCAAATTTCTTAGAAAAAGATGACAAAGTTTTTG
>CAJXWI010000330.1 GCA_913062735.1 uncultured Arcobacter sp. | reverse complement strand
ATCTGTAACAATAAGTTGTGAGGGAGAAAAATATTCATCTCCTTCATCAAAATTATAGCCTGCAATCAAAGACAAAACAGATGAAAGTTGGTGAATAGGATTAATCGTTTTTTCAGGATATGCAGCATGACCTTGTTTACCTTGAATATGTAAGTAACCATTAATACTTCCACGTCTTCCTACTTTTATTGCATCACCAAATACTTTTTCACAAGTGGGTTCAGCTACAACTGCATACGTAGGAATAAAATCAATACTTTTTAAGTGTTCCAAAGCTTTAATCGTTCCATAAGTACCAGGGCCTTCTTCATCAGAAGTCATTAAGATAGATAAAGTACCATTAAAGTTCTTTGCATGTTTACACGCATGTAAATAAGCAGCTACTCCACTTTTCATATCTTGAGCGCCCCTTGCTATTATAATTCAATCTTTAATATCCGCAGCAAATGGATCAACACTCCACCCCTCCCCTAAAGGAACTACATCTATATGTCCTGCAAAACATAGGTGCTGGGCATTGTCATTAAATTTTTTATAATAAAATCTGTTTTTAGTATCTTTTGTATCTACATTAATACAGCTCCAAGTATCTCCTAGATACTCTTCGATAAAATCAAATGCACCATCATCAAGGGGTGTTATGGATTTAAATCTTAATAATTTTTGAAAAAGTTCTATTACTGTCATTTTTATTCCTATATATTAAAAATATTGTATTAAAGTTTAATCACTTTAGCACCAAAACCACCAGAGCTTGGATGTGCATCTGTATACCCTCGAACACAAGGATGTGAGTCTAAAAACTCTCTTACAGCAAAAGCTAACTTACCAGTTCCAATACCGTGATAAACTAAAACTTCATCAAAACCTGCTATTAAAGAATCAGATAAAAACTTATCTAAATTTTCTATTGCTTCATCTGATCTTTGTCCATGTAAATCTAACTTCACATGCCCAGAACTTGGCTTTTGAACGCTTATTGATACTTTTTGTTTTACTTTTATTTTTGGTTTATTACCTGAGCGTCTTAAATCTTTTAAATTTACTTGTAAACGCATTCCACTATCAGTTTGAATAAAGGCTTTTTTACCTTTTATTGATTCAATGGCACCTTTGTTCGTATTATATTTTACTCTGTCCCCAACTTTAAAGTTGATTTCTTCTTCAACTTTTTGCACTTTTATTTCTTTCATTTTTACATGAGCTGTGTTTAAGTGCTGATGAGATTCTTTATATACTTTAGCTTTAATGGCTTTTTTTGCCTCACTTGTTGCATCTTTATATTCTTTGTGAAGTTTTGATTTTTCCATATAAATATGGTCATCCAAATCTTCTTTTTGTTCTTTTAAATTGACATTTAAGCGTTGATGCATATTAATTTCTTCATCTAAGAGTGCTATTTTTTCTTTATATTCTCTCTCCAAAGAAGAAGAACGTTCAATTAACTCATTTAATTTATCTTTATCATCTCCATAAACCTCTTTTGCAAGCTTTACTACATGTGAAGGAATTCCATATCTTGCTGCTGTTTCAAAAGCATAAGAACGCCCTATTGTACCTTGTAAGAATTCATAAGTAGGTTTTCTATTTTCTTCATCGTATAAAGCAGCAATTAATTCAACCTGTTCATTTGCAGCCATTAATGCAGCTAATCGCTTATGATGGGTTGTAATAATAATTTGTATGTCTTTTTTGATCAGTTCTTCAACAATTACTTTAAATAAAGAAGCTGCTTCATCTGAATCCGTTCCCAATTCAATTTCATCAACGCCTACAATGACATTTCTTTGATTAAAAAGTTTTGAGAACTCTACCATTCTTCCTGCAAAAGTAGAAATATCATTCTTTACACTTTGAGGATCATCTAAAACAGCCATTACTTTTTTAAATTGTCCAATAGTTGATCGTGCATCTGCTTTATATGGAATCAAATACTTAGACAATAATACAGCAGATAAAACAGATTTTAGCATCATTGTTTTCCCTCCTGCATTAACCCCAGTAATCATAACCACTGCTTTACTAAAATCAATACTAATAGGTTTAGGATCACTTAATGCGGGATGACAAAAGTCAATTAATTTATTTTTATGATTTTTATTTGGAATAATAAAGCTTTTATTTCCACTTTTTGCAAAAAACAATCGTGCTTGATAATGATCAAATCTATCAAATTCCTTATTAATAAACTTTAGAAACATTAAATTTTTATTAAAATTTGATGAAATACTTTTACATATTTTTAATAAAATTTCTTCTTCTTTGTTTTTTAAATCACTTTGTTTTTGTTTTAAAGCACTAACGCTGTGAGGTACGACATAAAAAAATCCAGCGTTTGATCTGTGTATGACTGTTCCTTTTAATACATGATTAAAACCACCACGTACTAATAAACATTCTTCTTGATTAATAAAATGCACTTGAGAATCAACCAAATATGCTCTTAGTTTTGAGTTGTTTACACTTTTATATAAACTTTCTTTTATTACAAGCTTGTTCTTATACATAGCTTGTTTAACCATGTCATAATCTTCATCAAAACCTTCTTTTAATTCCCCTTTATCAGAGAAACACTCAAGAACTTTAATAATATCAATAGGAGTAATGATTTTTGAAAACCATTCTTCAAGTTTTCCATCAAAATTAAAACGTTTCAAATATTCAAAATATGAAATAATTTTTACAAATTCAAAAATATCATCAAGTTTTAAGGTTCCTTGTTTTTGAATATGCATTAAAGCAATGTCAAGGTTAGCAACTTTAGGAACTTGTTTAAAATTGTATTGTTCCAATTGTTTAATTAGTTTATGGTGTAAATTAATATCACCTTCTAAAATAACTGATTTTTCTCTTGCATAAAGAGAAGAAAAACTTTCTATATAATCTTCTAAATCTAATTTTTTAAATATATCTTGCATGCGCGAATTATAGCTTATTTTGAATAAATATTAGATGTAAGAGAGGAGTTTATGAGGGAAAGGTAATAAAATAAAGAAACTTTTATTTTATTACCTAGCGTTTTATTTAATATCGTATTTTTCTAGTAATGAAGTCCAAACAATACTTTCACCCTTAGAATTGTATATAGTAGGTGTTCCACGAACACCTAATTGTGCCCCTAACTGTAAATGATTATCTACCATTTCAATGTATTGACCTTTTTCACCACTTTTATAACTTCTGTTTTTAAAGTCTTTATTGCTTGCTTCTGCTTTAAACATAGCTTGTGCTTGGGCATCCTTACCTTTATGAGAAAGAATAAAATAACTTAGTTCTTTAGCATCTTTATGAAAGCTAAGTGGGAAAAAGAAAACATTTATTTTTAAATGTTTTTTTAATTAGGACTGTTGCTAAGTGAAGTTTCATTTCTGAACTACTATTTAAATCACCTGCAAAATCAATTTCAGAACTTAAAGAATTTTTTAAATTGTAAGTTGATTTAAAGTTTCTAATTTTAGTAATTATCTCTCTCAAATTTTCTATTTCAAAAATATCAACAGATTCTTGCTGATATTTGGTTGGCCATGAATTATCAATTATGTAATTTTCATTAAAAGAAGACCATATTTCTTCAGTTATATGTGGCATTGCAGGGTTTAGTAATTTCAATGACTCTAAAAATATTGACTTTAAAACAGTTTGAGTTTCAATTTTTTTATCTTCGTCAAAGAACAAGTTCTTTGAAAATTCAAAATACCAGTCAAATAACTCTGACCACAAAAAATTATAAAGTAATTTATAGGCATCTGAAATTTTATATTTTTCAAAAAGTTCATTAAATTCTTCTAAGGTTTCATTAAACCTTGATATGATCCATTTATTTTCAATTAAAGATACCGTGCTAATCTCAGACGGTGTAGATTCATCAGTGTATAAATGTACGAACTTTGCAGCATTCCATATCTTGTTGCCAAATTTTTTTGCAGATACTGTCCACTCTTCATCAAATGGTACATCTTGTCCTGGATTAGCTTTTTCAATAAGTGAGAATCTCAAAGCGTCCGCTCCATGTTTTTCAGATAATTCTAAGGGGTCCATTGTGTTTCCAAGGCTTTTTGACATTTTTCTTCCTTGTGAATCTCTAACTAAACCATGGATAAGAATATCTTTAAATGGGATATTTTCCATTGTGTATAAACCCATCATGATCATTCTTGCAACCCAGAAAAAAATAATATCAAAACCAGTAACAAGTAAGGTAGTAGGATAATAACTTTTTAGATCTTCTGTTTCTTCTGGCCATCCTAAAGTG
>CAJXWI010000329.1 GCA_913062735.1 uncultured Arcobacter sp. | reverse complement strand
CAAAATACAAAAAAGTAATAAATTGGGAAAATAGGGGCAGACCTCATATGTAAACTTTTTGGAATCCAAACTTGAGAATTTACTAGGAGCACATTTTAAGGAGTTATAAAATCAAGCTTTCAGAGAATAAAAATTTAGGTGCTCTAACTTCAACAATTGGGATGAAGAGTTTTTTGTTTAATTTTTTGCGTACAAAAAAGAAAAGAAGTCATTGGGTGCTTTTTACTACAGAGGTATGAATGTTATCAGAAGTATAAAAGTTCCCAGGAGAGAAAAATTAAGGAGATAGGATACTTAAATAATTGTGAGCAATCATACTATTTTAATAGTTATGATAGCTCACACACAAATTTTATGCCTTGCTGGATTATATTCCTTCTGCAATCATGGCATCCGCAACTCTTTTAAAGCCCGCGATATTTGCACCATCCACATAATTTCCTTCAACACCATATTCTTTTGCAGTTGAAGAAACAAAAAATAGGGATCAGACCCCATATGGAAACTTTACATACCTACTTTTATATCTCTGATTCTTTAAAATACTTAATTTTAAATAATTACAAAATTTACTTATAAATAATAAAGAGTTCATATGGCAACATGTAAAGTAATATTATTGATCTGTAAATTGCAGTCTACACTGTTTTAGAATGTGAGAGGGAGGTAATAAAATGCAAATTAAGACAAAAATATTAATTACCGTTATCCTTTTATCCCTATTTGTAAATGTAATAGCTATGAATCTATATATAACAGAGAAAAAAAATGATTTATTTAATATCCTTAATTTAAAAATCGAAAATAATAATCAATTATTAAAACAAATTAATTCCAAATTACTTTACAATCTAGATAGTGTACTAATTAAAATAAATTTAGAATCTTTTTTAAATGATATTGATATTGTATCTATTGAGTTAAAAGAATCTGACAAAGAAAAAAATGAAAATCTAAACTTTGTATTTGAAGAAAAAAATTATGACAAAAGTAAAATAATTAAGTATACAACTTATCTTGAATACAGTGGCGTAGATGTCGGCATGATAACAACATCTTATACAACTAGTAATATTGACAAAGCCTTGTCAAAGTCAATAATATCAATAGTAATATCATTTATTTTAGTCACTTTTTTAATTTCTGCAGCTCTTTATATACTACTAAATAAATTTACAAAACCTATTACCGATTTAACTAAAATTTCATCTCTTATTGCTTCTGGAAACTTGGAAAAACATATTAATGTACAATCAAATGATGAAATCGGAGTACTTTCAAAATCATTCGAATATATGAGAATCTCTTTAAAAGAAAGAAAAGAAAAAATTGAAACATTGAACAAAAACTTACAAAGTAAAGTAGAAAAAAGAACTGAAGCCTTGAGTCAACAAACAAAAAAAGTAACCGACTTGTTAAACAATGCAGCCCAGGGTTTTTTGTCATTTGATAGAGATTTTTTAATTGATGATGAATATAGTATAGAGTGTGAAAATTTACTAGGAAAAGAATTGATAAATCAAGATATTACAAGACTTTTATTTCCTAAAGATTCCAAAGCATTAGTATTATTTAAAGAAAATATAATAGATGCATTCGACTCAGATAATGAGTTAACTACGTCTTTAATATTAACACTACTTCCAAGTGAACTTATTATTAATAAACGTGCCATACTAATTAAATACAAGATAATTTCTGATGATAAAATCATGATGATACTAACGAATATAACTGACAAAAAAAGGTTACAAAATAAAATAAAAAAAGAACAACGTATCCAAAAAATGATTCTTACCATTGTTAGTGATAGTTCTCAGTTTTATGAAATAAAAAATAGCTTTGAAGAGTTCTGTAAGGATATTTTGTTATATATACATGTTGTTGATTCAGTAGAGAAGAACTCTAATACCATCACTGCCTTTATACATACATTTAAAGGTTTATTTGCCCAACAGTATATGGGAAGAAGTGTAAATCAACTACACCGTTTCGAATCAGAAATATTAGAATTTTCAGAAGATGCCAAAAACAATAATAATGACTTAAAAGACTTTATTGAATCATTTGATATATTAGCTTGTATGAATGAAGACTTAGACATAATAATAGATGTATTGGGTAATGATTTTATGAATCAAGATACTCAAATCAAAATAGACGAAGCGTTTATTACTTATTTAGAAGAAAAAATAGGTTTCCTCTATTCTCTAGATATACAACAAAAACATGAATACGAAGAAATACTACATGAAATAAAAAAAATAAAATATAAACCTTTGAAATATTATCTCTCACGTCATCCAAAATTCTGTCAACAGCTTTGTGTAAGTTTAAATAAAAGTATTTATGCTTTTGAAATTAATGGTTCTGATGTGGTATTTATAACTGATAAGTACAAACCATTTATTAACTCATTGATTCATGTTTTTAGAAACAGTTGTGACCATGGAATAGAAACCAAAGAAGATAGAATAAGCCGCGATAAAGGTGAAATGGGGACGATTAGTTGTAGTTTTGAAGCAGCGAATAACAAACTGTACATAGAAATTAGTGATGATGGTAAAGGTATAGATTTGGATGCCTTAAAGAAAAAAATCCTAGAAAATAAATTAGTCTCAATAAAACAAATGGATGACTTGACTGAAAAGGAAATTATTGATTTTATATTCAATGATAATTTTACTACCAATGATAGCATTACCCATATATCAGGCAGAGGAATAGGACTATCAGCAGTAAAAGCTGAGTTAGACAAACTTGATGGTGAGATTAGTATTGAAACAAATTTAAATGAAGGTACATTATTTAGGTTTAGATTGCCTTTTAATAACTAGTCGAAAATTTTTTATAGTGTTCGTCAAGATAACATATTTAGTTAAACATCAATACAGGTTAAGAATATAAACTTGTAAAAACATTTCTATTTATAGTATTTGTTCACTATTTCATTAATTTCACCACTTTCTTTCATTTCATGTAAGGCTTTATAAAATTTATATGCAAGTGATTCTTTTGAAATTAGTGTTGGAAGATTTGTTATACTTATTGGCTTATTTTTATCAAAGTTAGGATTTTTAATTTCTTTATAATGTTTGGAATTTCTTGAAAAACCAAGGTACATAGGTTTTTCTCCTCCACAACAGTTTGGATGAAGCTTTATATCGTTTATATTATTAATCTTAAGGTAATATTTTATTGAACTGACATTATATACATAAAACTCATCTCTTTTTAAACGTAAAAGGGCTATCGCTTTTTTAAGACTTAATTGAGATACTTTGTTTAATTTGATACCTTTTATATTGGATAATAAATATTCGTCAGGTCCTCCTAAAGCAGTAAGGACTCTTTTACCTTTTAACTGGCTCAATTTTTCAATTAAAGGAAAATCAATTAAAGATATCCCTACATCACCTCCCTTAAGCCCATTCTCTAAATAGTAAGCAAACTGTGAACGTTTGTATGTAAAAGTAAGACCAGGGTAAAAATCTATTAAACCATCTTTTATTTTATTAAGTATTCTTTTTTTAGGTAGTCGTATAATCTTTAGTTCAACGTTAATCTTCTTCGCAGCAGCAGAATACAAATCAAAATATAATCCTGAATTATTAGGAGCATTACCTATTAACGGCAATCGTTCTGATGTTCTATAGCCCATTGTTAAAGTCTGGGCATTTAGACTATTAAAAAAAGAGATAACAAGGATAAGTACAATAACTCTTGTATGCATTTTCATATCCAGTCCTTCCTATGTAAAATTAAAATATTTCAATTGAAATACTTGTCAAATATTTCTTGAATTTCACCATTTTCTTTCATCTGATTTAACGTAACACCTAATTTATAAGCAAGTGAATCTTTTGAGATAATAGTTGGAAAATTAGTAATACTTATGGGCAATGTATTGTTGTAATTTGGATTGGTAGATTCTTCAAAGTTTTTAGATTTTCTAGAAAACCCAAAATACATAGGTCTTTTCTTACCACAACAATCTGGGTGGATTTTTATATCTTTTATATTATAGGTTTTTAGATAGTATTTAATTGTATCATGATAGTCTATATAAAACTGATGTCGTTCCTTACGTAAAAGCGCAATTGTTTTTTTTATATCCAAAGCATTCACTGAATTTACAATCACACCTTTTACTTTAGAAAGTAAATTAGCATCTGGACTGCCTAATGCAGTGACTACTCTTATTCCTTTTAATTGATTTACATTGGTAATCAAAGGTAAAGAATGTAGTGATATACCAATATT
>CAJXWI010000328.1 GCA_913062735.1 uncultured Arcobacter sp. | reverse complement strand
TTTTTCACATACAATCATAATTTCACCATAAACTTTCAAGTCATTGGTTCTTTGCTCCTCAATGTTTCTTGCTAACGAGAGTATTTGATCTTCTAAACCAAGTAGTTTCTTATTTTTAACAGAAGCTTTAGTAATGATATTATTGCTGTCTGCATTAATATATGCTTTAAAATCATTTAAAAAGCTTGATAGTTTTTTTATATCTTTTGTTTTTGAAAAAAACATTTTACATCCTTTATATTAGAGTTTTATACAAAGAAATAGCAGAGCTAATTTCTTCTTTTGTTGGTTTTATTCGTACAGAAATTAAACGTTTTTCTCCACCTGCTTTTATAACAGAATATACTGTTGCATTAACCCAATAATAATCTCCATGTTTGGTTGCGTTTTTTACAATACCTTTCCATACTTTATTTGCTTTTGCATGGTTCCACAAATCAAGAAATGCTGCTTTTGGCATATCTTGATGTCTTAATACATTATGGGGTTTTCCAATGAGTTCTTCTTTTGTATAATCAGCAATTTTACAGAAATCCTCATTTGCATAAATGATAATTCCTTTTTCATCTGTCTCTGATACAATCATTGTATCTTTGTTTAAAATTATTTCTTGATTCATGTTATTCCTTTACTTTCTGTTTAAATGAAAATTTATTGTTACGTATAAGTTTCATAAAAGTAATTAAAATCTTCAAATGATTATAATCCATAATAATGTTATTTAGATAAAATATTCCTTAATTGCGGGATTAATTGTATTGCTAATAATTTATTAAATTAAATAGTGTCATAAGATAAATTATACTAATATTAATTTTGTGACTATTTTGAAACTAATTGTTTTTAATAGTTTCAAATAAAGCATATTATTCTTTCCTAATTTTAAAGGCGGTCAAGCTTGTTAATGTTATTGAAAAGTAATTATCTTTTACTACACTGTTTGTATGAAATACAAAAGCATATTTATATCTGATTTACATTTGGGTACAAGGTTCTCTCAAGCTACTAGGTTTATTGATTTTTTAAAACACAATGAATGTGATAATTTATTTTTGGTGGGTGATATTATTGATGGTTGGGCAATAAAAAGAAAGTTTATTTGGCCACAGTCTCATTCAGATGTCATTCAAAAAATATTAAGACAAGCAAGAAAGGGTACAAAAGTTACCCTAATTACTGGAAATCATGATGAGTTTTTAAGGCCTTTTTTACCTATAATACTAGGGGATAATTTAGAGATTTGTAATGAAGTAGTATACAAAGCAAAGAACAATAAAACCTATTTAATTACTCATGGAGATTTTTTTGACTCAATTACTATGACAAAAAAATGGCTGGCTGTTCTTGGTGATTATGGTTACGATGTTATTTTATATATTAATCACATGTTAAAAAGAATTAAAAAACTCTTGGGAATACGATCAAAGTGGTCTTTATCAAAATATGTAAAAGACAATATAAAAAGTTCAGTAAGTTTTATAAATGATTTTGAAAATGTATTAGCCAATCACGCGATTCAAAAAGGTTATGATGGAATAATTTGTGGACATATACACAAATGTGAACATCGTTTTATAAAAGATATTGAATATCTTAATTGCGGGGATTGGGTTGAGTCTTGCACTGCTATTGTTGAAACCTATGAAGGTGAGTTTAAAATTATTGAATATTTAAATGAACAAGTAGGAGAATAAGCTTGTAGAGTAAGTGCTTTTTAGCTATATTAGCATTTATATTTATGAGGATATAAGATGCCAAGAGCTAAGTGCAAAGAAAGTTTAATCAAAAACAGCCAAGATAATTTCAAAAGCTTGTTTTCTTTAATTAATGAACTTCCTTCTAAAGACATTTTTAGTAAATTTACTTTTTCGCACAGAGAGAAAAACCTTCGCGATGTTTTAATGCATTTACATTATTGGCATAATATGATGTTATCTTGGTATAAAAAAGGAATGGCTGGTGAAACTTTTTTAATGCCAACGAGTGAATACACTTGGCGGCAAACACCCCAGCTGAATCAAAGTTTATTTTTAAAATATCAAGATGTTTCTTATGAAGAAGCTAGTGACTTATTACATGCTTCACATAAACACATCATGATGCTTATACATAAACACGGGGATGAGGAACTCTTTACAAAAAAGCTTTATTCTTGGACCGGATCAACATCTTTAGCATCTTATTTGATTTCTTCCACCTCAAGTCATTATTCTTGGGCTATAAAATTAATAAAAAAACACAAAAAATCTGTAAAATATTAGGGCGATAATGGAAACAATAAAAATAAGCGATTTATTAAGACAATTAGATCTATGGAAAGATGATTTAAAAATATATTTGAAGGTCTTTTTAGAACATAAAGATTGGAATAATGTAGAAGAAGTGAATAAACTACAGACTATTTTGGATGAATTTTTAACGGTATATGCACATTTAGAAGATGAGAAGAAAAAAGAATATTTTTATCATGCCGTAAAACAATGGAGTAAAACCAATAAAGAATATATGCTTTTACTTGAAAAACTTTATCAGGCCTATGAGGCAAAAAAATAAATTATGTTTTTTTATTTTTTTGTAAAAATGCATTAAAGGCATTTGCAAAATTTTGTGCATCTTTATTTCCAAAAGCAGCTGGTCCTTTAGTCATCTCTCCTGAATCTCTTATTTCTTGCATTAAATTTCTATAGGCTAAATATTGTTTTATATTATCACTGGTATATGTTTCCCCTCTATGATCTATAGCATGGGCATTTTTATCAATACATCTGTTGGCAAGTGGAATATCTGCTGTTATTATTAAATCCCCTTCTTTTAGCATTTCAACTATTTTATCATCGGCTTCATCTGCACCCGCATCCACTATTAAATACTTTACATAAGAAGATTTTCCTATAGATATTTTTTTATTTGCAATTACATAAGTAGGTATTTTTTGTTTTTCAATTGCTCTTAGTACAATGATTTTTAAAAGGTTTGGAAAAGCATCTCCATCAATAAACAGCGTCATTCGTTTCCTTTATTTTGTATTGGCGCAGTATATACTGTTTTGTATTAATTTAAGAGCAATTTTATCCTATCCTAAGGCATAGTTTTTTGTTATAATGCCTCATGAATATGAAATCACTTAAACATACACTTTTTGAAAATGTAGAAACATCTAATGGTATTTTTACAAAACACTTTCATGATACTTACACTATTGGTATTACTCATGATGGTTTATTCAAATCCATTAATTTAAACAAAGAATGTTTAGTGTATAAAAAAAGTACTCGTATTATTAATCCAGGCGAAGTGCATTCAGGCAATTCCACTGCTTGGAAATATACGAATTTTTATCCTACTATTGCTTTATTAGAAGAAATGTATGAAGAAATGTATTTTGAGAAAAAAGTACCTCTTTTTGAAAAACATATTGCTAATGATATAAAATTGTATCACTTATTATTCAAACTCTTTAGAAGTGTTTATGAAAATGAGGACATCTTAAAAACTGAAATAAACTTGATTGATGCATTATCGTATTTAATCAAAAACTATTCTTCTGTAACAAAAGATTATAATATTGTTTTTCCAGATAAAAAAATAATGACAAACAGTTTGGAGTATATAAATGATTGTCTTGAAAGCTCAATTTCTTTAGATAATCTTGCTAATAACGTAGCTTTAAGTAAGTTTCATTTTTTACGAGTATTTAAGAAAAATGTTGGTTTAACCCCACATCATTATATACTTACACGAAAAGTTCAAAAAGCAAGAGATTTGATAATTGATGGAGCCAGTTTAAGTCAAGCGGGCTTTTCTATGGGTTTTGCAGATCAATCGCATTTTATTAGAAATTTTAAAAAGATTTATGGTTATTCCCCAAAAGCTTTGTTGAAAAAGAATAATTTTATATTTTATAGCTAAGATTTATACAAACAATACATAAAGAAAATAATGACACAAATCAATAAAACACTTTTTTATATTTTAATGCTTGTTGCAATGTTTGCCTGGGGAGCTGCTTGGATTAATACAAAAGTACTCACCACTTATCTAAATGAATTTGAATTGATTTTTATAAGGTATTCTTTAACTACTCTTACTATGATACCTATTATTTTGTATTTGAAAAAATCCTTTAAAATTGATTTAAGAAGTTTGTTTTTGGTATTAATTAGCGCAATTGTTTTGCTTTTTTGTATGAAATATTCAATTTTAGGAACTAAACTTGGAACGGCTTCTTTAGGAGGCGCATTAGTTACTGTACTAATTCCTATAA
>CAJXWI010000327.1 GCA_913062735.1 uncultured Arcobacter sp. | reverse complement strand
TCTGATGAAAATTCATGAATATCTCCTGCCGAGGTAATATCTTTAAATTTCGCTAGAAGTTCTTCATATGAATCTTCATCTAAAAGTACAACCTCATATTTTCCCTTTAAGTGTGAGATATAATTTAAACTGTCATTTGGATTGTTTTTTGGAATACAAACAAAAACTTTTTCTTCTATTTGCGTATACAAGACACTGTTTTTAAGTGCTAATGGCAAGTTGTCTATTTGTGTATATGGACTTAAGTTTAAATTGGTTATTTCTTTAAATGGAAGCATTGTAAACCTTAGTTTTCTTGATATAAATTATTCAAAATATCTACTTGTTGTGCCTCAGTTTTTTGAATTTTTTTATCAAGTTTTAGAATAGCTCGCATTTTTGAAACCAATTGCTTTTTTGCATTATCAAGTCTTTCTAATTTTGATTGCATCGCTTGAAGTTCTCTACTATTATTTATAATATATGGTGTAATTATCATGACCAATGTTATTTTGTCATGGACTTCTGATTTATGCCTAAACAGTTTTCCTAGAAATGGAATGTCACCAAGTAACGGGACTTTTGATTCACTACTATTAAAATTGTCTCTTATCATTCCACCTAATATTATGCTTTCTTCATTTCGTACTATTGCGTTTGTTTCTACTTTTCTTTTTGTGGTTGTTGGTTTATCTGCAGTTGATCCAGATGCGGCATCAACATCTTCCACTGTTGCAACTATTTTCAATACGACTTTATCTTTATCAGCAATTTGAGGAGTAATTTCAAGTGTCATTCCTATATCTTCTCTTGTATAGTTATTTCTGGTTGTATCTGTAGTACTATCTCCTGTAGAAGAGGATGTTAAAATTGATTGTGTTTTTCCTACATAAATTGTGGATTTCTTATTGTTTACACTTAATAAGTTTGGTTCAGAAATAGTATTTACACCACCTTCACTTTTCAGTAAATCAATAGTAGCACCAATTGCCAATCCTTTAGTTGTTGCATCAAACTTTATTACATCGGATAAGACACTTGGTAAAACAAGTGAGGAACCACCCATGTTTACATTTGAAGTTAACACTGATACTGAATCAGCATAACCAGCTGCAAGTCCCCATTTGATTCCAGCTTGATCAACGGCATTTTGGCTGATTTCATATATTTGGACTTTTACAAATACTTGTCTTCGTTCAATATCAAGTTGTGAAATTAATTGAGTAAATTCTTCTATTTGAGCAGCGGTACTACTAATTATAAGTGCATTTAATTCTTTGTTAGATGTAATGACACTTTTAATTGGTTTGTCTTTGTCTCTTGATTTTGCAATTTCTTGTGTCGTTTTGATAATATCTTCAGCGTTAGCATTTTTTAAAAATATAATTTTTGTTTTCATAGTTGCTGAATTTTCTGCTTGAACATCGAAGGCTTTTATAAAAGACAGTGCTTTGTTCATATCTTCACTATTAGCAGAAATCCAAATGGTATTTTGGTATTCATCACTTATTAACTTTATTTCACCTTTATAATCATCTTTTGTTATTTCAAAAATACTCTCTAACTTTGGGAAAGCTGTTTTAACTTGATAATGTTTTAATTTAATATTTTGCACCTCTCTTTTTAAATGGGTATCAAAGAGAGTTATAAGCTTTTTAATATTTTTAATATTCTTAGGATAATCACTGATTAAAAGAAGTCCAGTTTTATCATCATGGGTGATAACTGAATAGGGACTAGCAAGATGTTTTACTTTGGAAGAGGCAACTGATGGTTTGATATACTGTGGTCGTAGAACAACCATCTCCATACCCACATCATTGTTTTCACCAAAAGTAACTTCTTTACTTGCTTTTGTTGCTCTAACTATTTCATAATACCCTTTAGCACTAGGCGCTAAAGCGTAACCTTTAACACTTAATATATGTTCCAATAGGGACAAAAGCTCACTGTCATCAATTGGTTTGTTTGATAGAAAGTTGACACTTCCACTTATTCTTTCATTGATAAGAATATTTTTGTTATTTTTCGCAGCGATGAATTTAATAACATCTTCAATTGGTGTATTTTGAAAATTAATTGTTATTTCTTTTGCAAAAGCATTAGAAATAAATAATAGACTTAATAATAAACAATACCTAATAAATTTCATATTTCAACTCCTTAATCTGTCCGTTTCTTTTAATTGTAAGTGATAATTGTTTTAAATTTTTCATATTTTGAAAATACTTAATTGGTTCTGTGACACTCTTAAAATTTTCATTGTTAGTTTTAATAATAAAATCACGTTTTCTTAATCCCAATTTATAAAATATAGAATTCGATGTTAAGTAATTAATTTTAAAAGAGATTTTATTACTAATATTGTGTGCTTGAATAGCAATAGATGAAAAAATTCTATCTAAGCTGGTAAATTCTTCTAGTTTACTTTTTGGAATAAAATATTTCCCATCTTTATATATTATATCCTCAAACATATCTCTGGCGACACTTTTTCTAGCTACGGATTTAGTAACACTTGTTTGAGTTGTATTTGAACTAACTTCATAAGAGTTCATTTCATTTGAAGAAAACTGCTGTTCATCTTTTGGATTTAAAAATGCCCAATAAAAGTTGATCCCTTTTTTAAACTTGGCCTTCTTTTCAAATACTTCTATTAGCTTATAATTTTTATGTGCATTATTTTGATTTAAAAATATTCCACCCTTTGTATCTCTTATTAAAACTGTGTTTTCTTCAGCTGATAAAAAAATTCCGCTAATTGAAAAATCTTTTAATAGAAATTCACCAGAATTTTTTTTGACAACTTTCTTTGTGATTTTTTTTACAATTTGTTTTTGATCTAAATTGTAAGCTTCTGCTATCTTGTATTTTGTTTCTTTGTTTTCAAGATTTTTATCTTGAAATATAAGCTCACTATTTGGCAAAAAAAGTGAAAGTCCCAATGAAAAAACTGCACCTATTAAAATAGAGAAAATTGAATAGATAACTATTGGTTTAGAAAGTAAATTCATATGTATATTTGTCTCCTATTTTTTTGAAGTTGGAAAAAATGGTATTGTATTTTTTCCAAATATTGTGTTTGATATTGGCTTCAAAGGTTATTTTTCTGTTAGCTAAATCAAAATATCCCAACACCGCTCCAAAATCACCCATTACACTTGCAAAGTGACCAGATTTGTAGTCAATAGAGATATTGCTTATTTCTGGAAGTAGATTTTTAAAGGTATTAATTCCCTTGATATTTTTGATATTTACTCCAAGTACTGAAAAGTCAATCTCACCAACTTTTACTACTTTAGCACCCGATAGTAAAACAAAAGTATTGTTTGTGGCAATTGAAAAAGCGGAGGGAAGTATTTTTTGAGAATCAACTGATATATCATGAACCAATAACTCTTTTTGCAAAAGAAAATACAATTTTTCTTTTGGGAAGAAAGCTACAATAGATATAAAAAAAAGAAATGTAACAAATAAAAAGCCAAATAACTTTTTCATATTATTTCCATGCTTAAGCTGAGATTATAATTGTCAATTTTAGTCAGGACAAATTGTTTTATGTTTATATTTCTATTTAGTATAAAAGAGATGACATTATCAGAGTTTTGTTTTTGTAATTGCAAAGTGATTGTTTTTTTACCTTTTTTTTCTTTTAACGTGTACTTAACATCAAAAGCATTCAAGAAATCATAGATTCTTTTTAATTCTGATTTTTGAGTCTTTTTAGACCACTTTTGATCTAACAAGTACAGCTGAGATACCAGTTCACTTTTTTTATCATATTCTACATATGCTTTTTTGATTGCCCCATCAAAATAAAACCAACTGGCAAGTTGAGTTATCAATAAAATAAAAAAAATTATATAAATACGTTTCAAATTCTGCTCCTACAATTCTTACTAATATATTTGCTATTAAAATTAAAATTAAAATTCATAAATTCTAGAACTCAATCACAAGATTAAAGCTGAGAATTTGATTTTTTGTTTTACTATCCGGTTCATAAAAGCCACTAACAACATTTGATTCCCGTATCTTCCAATAATCATATTTGTAACTTAACTCAATTGAGTACTTATCACTGATATCATAAATCAAGGGAATTTTGTAATAGTATCCATCCACTGTGCCCAATTCAAAATCTAACCCGCCGTTTAAACCAGCATACAATTCTGGCGCTATTGCTCTTTGATAAGCAAGTTCTAATCCTATGTGCCAATCTTCATCATGAAACAAGGTTTTTAGTCCAACATTAAAGTACATCCACTTGTATTCTTCTTTATATCCATATTGGTCAGCG
>CAJXWI010000326.1 GCA_913062735.1 uncultured Arcobacter sp. | reverse complement strand
ATTCTAGCATTACTTAGGGTAAAAAAGATTTGTAAAAAAGACATTTTTGCATTAGCTTTAGGTGGAGTTGGTGTTTTGACCATGTTAAATATTTGGAACTTCCAACTTAGTCAAATATTGGTCATTCAAAATTTATATTTTATACTAGCCTCAGTTTTATGGCCAATAGTTACAATATTAAGTTCGAAATCAAGCAAAGTATCACCGATAGTGTTTACATTTTATCTATATATCATAACAGTCATATTAGATGTTACATTTTTTATGGATGTAAGTAAAATTGCATTTAGTAGTTTTGATTTCATATTTTGGATTAACATATTTATACTAACAATTATTGGGACAACCTTTGCAAATACAGTCTATTTTCTAGGAATAGAAAAGCTAGGAGCAAGTGAGGTTAGCTCTTTTATTTTTTTAGTACCTTTTGCAGCAATTTTATTAAGTACAATTTTTATACAAGAAACAATAAGTACTTCAATTATTATGGGAACTATACTAACTCTAGTTTCAGTAAAAATATTAAATGATATTCAATTTTTTAAAAGGAAAAAGAATGACAAAGAAAAGACCAGTTCTCCATGTCAAATGCAGAACTAAATTGATACAAATATTATTAAAAAGTGGCTGAGTATACGAGTGTTTTGATTTAAGTATAAATTAGTAAAATCTTCTGAAAGTACGTAATTAAAGGTGTAGGGAAGAAAATAGAGGATACAGACTATAGGAAACCTACACCTCTCTGGTTTTAAACTCGCTAGATTCAAAGTTTCGAGGATATGACAATTAATTATTTAGATTAAAAATATTAAAGTTCCTATCCTCTGTGTTCTAAAATTTGTTTTATTTAATAGAAATATAAATATCTATTAGATTCTCTTTTGAGTACTTCTCAAAATCAATAGTGTATGCTCTTTCATATTCACTATTATTTGCAAAGTAATCCCATATTTCTTCCCATAATTCAGTACAAATATCTGGAAGTTCACCTTGTTTTGTAAAAACAAGATATTTTTTATTTTCTATTACCATTGCATTATTTTTAGATTTTGTTACTTCAACTGCAACAGTTGCATCATAGTCACCATTTACGTCTGATTCATAGTTTGAATAGAGACCATAAAAACTTGTATTGTTTGCCTTATTTAATGTTTTTGAATAAATATTCTCTTCATCATATTTTTCCCAAAGAGGAGCTATTTTGTGAGTTTCTTTATCTTTTTCATTTACATTATTTGTTCTAGTACTGATACCTAATAGCATCAATTTTTTTACATAACTTACTTTCATATTCTACTTTCTTTTTATTTTTTTGTATTCTACCCATAAAGCTCTTTATTCTTAGGTATAAAATAGATATATTACAAAATACTTCAATATCTTTGAATTGATAGGACCGCCCGCGATCAGAGAAATAAATTTATATTCTGTTCAAGCACTTCTAAACATCAAAAGTAAGAGGATATCATTAAATTCAATAAATCTTTTCGTGGTTAAATTCTATACTCATACTTTTCACTAAATAATAGTACAAGATAAATGGGTATATAAATTTATGTATTACAATGTATTACTAAACATAGATTTAATTCTATATGATACAGTTAAGAATGGTTTTTAAAGGGATCTATTATGTTCTTAAACAAAATATTCAAAACAAGTTTAATTCTAATATTATATATTCTACCTCTACAAGGAATGGAAACTCTAACTTTTACGTCTATTAAAAATTCTGCATTTGAGAATTTTGCGCTGTCTGTTATGAAAAAGGCTTATCTCACTATGGATATAAAAATAGCTCTTGTCCCTGTACCTGCAAAAAGATCATTAAAATTGGCTAATAGTGGTGATGGGTTTGATGGAGAACTTTTTAGAATCAGTGGAGTTGAGAAGACATATACTAATTTAATACCTATTAAAGTACCACTACATGAATCAAACTGGATGGTTTACTCGCAAGATAAAAGTATCAAAGTAAATGGCTGGATAAGTTTAAAACCTTATACAATTGGAATAAGAAGAGGAGTTGTTACAACAGAAAAAGGAACACAAGGCATGGATATAGTAGTTGTTAATAGCAATGAGCAATTGTTTGAATTACTTCAAAGAAAACGAATTGATGTAGCAATACTATCTAGTGGAAATGGACAAAAACTACTAAAAAGTAGTATTTATAGTAATATTTATCAACTTGAAACACCAGTACATAAAGTAAATGTTTATCATTATATACATCAAAAAAACAAACACCTAGTTCCTAAATTAACACAAATAATGAAAAAATTTAAAAAAGAAGGTGCTATAGCTAAAATCAGAAAAAAAACTTATCCTTCAAAATAGAAGACGAATAAACAATTTATCCGCACTTTATGCTTCTTGAATGGCTCTCCTTCAAAAGTCGATTCAATTTAGTTCAAGAATGAGGAGTTATTTCATGAAAAAAATCTATTTTTTCAAAATTATATTTTTACTTTTTTACGTATCCTTTTTGCTTACAAATGCTAATGCCACTGACGTAAAAAATGATGTTCGAATATTAGTAATGCAACAACTACCTTATGGTTATATTTCAGATGAAGGCCAAAAGACTGGGATACTCTATGAAATATTAGATAGGATTGTAAAGGCAAGTGACATGACAATGCCAATTAATATTATGCCTACAAAACGACTGGTATCAACAATGTTGGATAATGAAAAAGTTTGTTCTATTTTTGTGAACTCTCCGGATACTGCACCATTCGATATAATTGAACCAATTGGATATCAAGTAACAGTAGGAATACTTCCAGCTTCAGGAATAAAACTTGATGATTACTCAAATCTTCAAGGAATTATAATTGCTGTGCCTCTAGGGATAATATTTGATGAAAAGTTTCATAATGATACGAGTTTGAATAAAGTTAGACCTCTGCACTATATTAATGCAGTTAAGATGCTAAAACTAGGACGTATTGATGCAATAGCAGGGGCAATTCCAATATTAAAATTTCTTGCAAAACAGCAGGGAATGAGTTTAAGTACCTTTGATAAACCCTTAGTTATGCTTAGAGGTGAGATGTATTTATTTTGTACAAAAAGTGTTCATAAAAAGGTCAGAGACAAAATGAAAGAAGCACTAATTCGATTAAAAGACAAGGGTGAAATTCAAAAACTATTGGATTCTTATTTTGAAGAAGAGAAAATTGATTTATAATATGGATTGATATTCTAAATAGAGTTATCTACACATGATACCATCATTAAAAAAACAAGGCCCATTTTTCAAGTCGGATTATTGTCAAAATTAAATGGTATTATAAAATGTAAGTCTAATTAGATTGCTAAGATGTGCTTAGAAAAGCTAATAATAGTTAATTAGGTTAAGCAAAGAAGTGACAAAGATAACAAGAGCACAGATAGCAACAATAATTGATGAGCCACTTTTTGGATCTTCAAAGTTATAGTGATTGTGTCTTATTTTTAATGCGTTTTATTTATAGAATAAATAGTTAAATTATGCACTCGTTTCTTTCAGTAAACCAAAAATAAGTACTTAACAGTTTATTTAGATAACATTACAGGCTAAAACAAAAATAATAGGACCTAACAGAATGACACCAGAGCAGATATATTTTCTTACTTTAGGACTATTAAATCTAGTAGTAGCATTAGCTGGATCCAGGATAGAAGATTTAGATGGTAAACCAGCTTCCATTCACTTTTTAACTTTTGGATTTCTTGCATTTTCATTTAGTTGGTTTTTATATGCATTTGAAATAGGCACTTTTTTACAAATAGTCTCCGCAATCTTATCTTTGATATTTATTTGGGGAATTGTTATATTTAGTTTTAAGCGTTGTGAAAAAAGAGTACCTTGGTTTTTTATCATCAGTGGATTTCTTTTACACTCTTCTATACAAAGTTATTTAACTTATAAAAACAATTTCACTGCTGTTTTACACTTAAGTGGTGTTATTATTCCTGTCATTTTTTTGGTTATTAGTTATCTTTTTTTTAAAGTTAAAAAAGAGAGAAACTCATCGGATACTACCCTTACTTATGTATTCTTAATTATGATTGTAGTACTTGTCTCACGTTCAGTTGCACTTGAAACATCTGCTGATTTTTTTGCGATAACCAAGATTACTTCTCAAGCAATATGGCCTGCATTTAGTGTTGCTGTTGGAGTCTTCGCATTTTTGAGTTTTACAGAAGAAGCGCAAGGAAAACTAAAAGTAGAATCTATAACAGATCCTTTAACAGGTATATTAAATCGTCGTGGTTTCATAGAAGCTTT
>CAJXWI010000325.1 GCA_913062735.1 uncultured Arcobacter sp. | reverse complement strand
CCCTCATCTATAACAATTACATCATATTTAATTGGTGACAACTCAAAACTATCTATCAAAGCACTTGGCATCCAAACTTCATACTTATCTTCATTCGGATAATTATACATAGACTCTTCTAACAAGTTTCTATTAGTATCAATATTTACTTGTTTAATTCGCCAATGACATAACTGATGAAAACTCATACAATGTAAATTTTCTATCCCTACCGACTTCTCTTTTAATACGTTTCCTAGCTTTTGATTATAGCAAAGCAATAAAACATTTTGCCCTTGACTTGCCAATGTTTGAGCATGATCTAAAGCTAAAACTGTCTTACCTGTTCCTGCTCCACCTTCAATAATTGCTTCTTTTCTCTTTTTTAATTGTCTTAATATACTTTTTTGTTGATTGGTTAATATAATCTGCTTTTCAATCTCTTCTTCAATTTTACTAGCAAGTGTTTGTTGAATGTTAATATTTTTGCCATATATTTGATTTGCAACATTTACTCCTGAAAGTTCTAAAGGATCAAAGATAGGTTGTTCACCTGCCCAAAATTTAAATAAATCAATAATCCATTTTTTTATATCAAGTAATACTTCACTATCACCTAAGATATTAATTGGAATCGAAGGATTAACTAATGAATTCAAATTTTTAATATCAGAGAACAAAGCTCCATGAGCAAGTAGTAGCTTTTTATAAGGCATTTGTTTTTGTAAATGTTTTCTTATCTCATATTTTGCATCTTTAGCTTGTTTAAGAGGATTTTTTATCTCATTAACTTTTTTTTTGGAATTTGTTGAAAACCATTTATTTTGTTCATTGTCATACTTAATACCACCACCCTTCACTTCAATCACTAAAACACCGTAATCTGGTGTGAACACAACAAAGTCAGCTTCCCTATCTCCATGACTGTTGTATGTTGAAGTAGTCATTACAAACTCTAAAGAGTGTATAACAAGCCATTCTTCGGGCAACTGTTCTAATAAAGCTTTATATACTTTTTTTTCTGACCTTGGATGAATTTTTTCTATTTCAGATTCTGTTAAGATAGGAATCATGTTTGCCATTACACTTTCCTCCACCTTTTATCAAATTTCTTTTTGATTATTTGTCCACTAGCAGATATCAATTCAACTTTATATAAAGCACTTTTCTTTTGAATACTTTCCACTTGCATTTCTTTATCAACACCATCAATCTCGATAATATAGTTTTCTCCAATTTTTGGTTCTATTTTTGATTTAATATTTACTTCTTCTGACAACAACTTCCAACTACTATCAAACACAAAACGATTTACTTCCAAAACAGGGTTTAGAAGTCTATATACTTTTGTATAATCAGTATTAACATTTTCTACTACAAATAACCACCATTTTTCTTTTTCCTTCAAGGCAAAATTATATTGATTATCTGTAATAGCAACTCCTCCCGCCCCCCATTCATTGAGTTTTGATTTAACTTCAATGTACCGAACAATGTTACCATTAGAATCTGTTTCAAATATATCAAAACCCTTTTGATTTATAGGAGCTTTTGTTAAAGAATTTTCAGAAGAAAGAATATACTTTTTTTGGTGTTCTACAATATAATCTTCACCTGCATCTCCTATCTGTTTTTTCATATTACTTCGAGTATTATCTCGATTTTCATTTTTCTCGGACAGCTTATAAACATGAGCATGTCTTGTATCGCCAAATGTACCTTGAGTTTTCTTATTGTTAGAAGTTTCAAAATTTCTTGGTCTATGATTAAAATTAGATTCACTTCGATTTATTTGTACAGGAGATGATGAGAATTCTTTTTTAGGAAAAGTATTCATGCCATATGATTTTGGCTGGATGGGAGGAGATATATCTATTTTTCCATTAGGAGTTTGCCCTAATATTTCAATAGTAGTTATAGGAGATTTTATAGTAACTTGTTGTTTTCTCTGTAAAGTATCTAAATCAGGTATTGAATCTTCCTCTTGAGTATATTCAACATCAATCTTAGTTTTAATACCAGCATCTGAACTATCGTTAACACTGTTATCATTTTCAGTATAAAGACTATTATTATCATCGATATCAAATATTTTAGGCAATTCAGCAATTTTCTTTTTATTAAGAAAATCTTTTATCTTCTCGTGAGACATTTTTTCTCTTAAAATTCTTCCAATATAACCGAAACTGTCTTTACTCAATTCTACTTTATGCGAATTTATATATTTTGGCTCACTTATATATTTTGATATTAATTCAATCATATCCTCTTCATCTTCCTGATCTAATATGTAAAGAATGCCATTATCGTTATATGTTGTTTCTAGGCTTTTATATAAGAACATTGAATCTATTGAGTATTCAATAATTAATGTTTGTACAAAAATAATTTCAGATGGAAAAATTGAATATAAAATATCATCAGTTACTTCCTCTTCACTTATATTTTTATCATGGTAAAGAAGCCGTAAAATTGCTTCTTTAAATGAGTCTCTTTTTAAAATATTATCAATATCATATTTGCTATTACATTCTTCGAAATAATCAATTTTAGAATCATGGTTTTCTAGTAGTGATTTAACTTCTAATTTCCGAGCAAGACCTTTATACTTGTCAAAGCAAAATTGCAAGTTCTGGTTTCTATCTTCCGCATTATTGTAAGCATCTAAGTCATTAATAAATAATTTTGAGGATATAACTATTTTATAATCATTTGTTAACAATGGTAGTTCCTCAAATTGGGAAAGTAAATTATTCTCATCATTCCTAATCGCTGATAGCAATGTTTTCACATCTTTAAGTTGTTTTTGACTTAAATCTATATTTTGAGGAATCAAGTGAAGTTGCTCTATTAAAAAATCAAAATCAGGTTTTTCTCTAACACCTAATAATTCCAAACCTTTAGCTATATTTGTTTCCCTACTGGTATCACTGATTAATTCACTCCAATGATATGTTCCTGTTAAGTTAATCCTTTGTTGATATACATATTTAGAGGCAATCCATCTTTCATTTATTAATATTGTTTCTTCATCTGAGTCAAAATTGATATTTTCAGGGTGGGTTTGTCCAATATATTTATAAAATGTTTTTGCATAATTTAATACCTGACCATTATTTGGATTTAATTTCATTAGTTCTCTGAAACTTTCAAAAACAGCTTCTATAGGTAAGTTCACAACAATACCTAATTGTTCAGCCATTTTACGAGGAGAGTACTCGACAGACTCATCTTTTTTACCAAGTTTTACTGCTTTGTCTAAAACAAAGTAATATCCTCCAACAAGTTTTATATCATCATTTAAAACAAGTTCCTGAGCTTTTTGTAATTTTTTATAATGACTCTTTGGTTTAATAATATCTTTAGGATACTCAACTGGAAGCCACGCAAAATCTCTCAACATTTCTAGTATGTGTTTCTCTTGATATATCATATGTTCAAATACTTCAAAGTTATTAGCAATAAAGTTTACTAATTCTATTGCTTCGATTTTGTTATCAGTTTTTGAAATATGTTCAATTTTATAAAGAAGATGTTGTGGAAGTACATGATCTTTTGCACCCAAATGACTAAGTAAATCATTCCAATTATCTTGTATTATTTGATTTTGAAATACAATAGTCTTAAAAGGGTTTTCTTTTAACACTTTAGGTAATACAATGTTAGGTATATACATTTCACTAACAGTCAATAAAATAGACTCATCCTGAAAGGTTGGTATGATTTTAGAAGTTCTCAGTTTGTCTAAAATTTCTTCACTCAAATTGTGTTTAAAATCATTCCACTTCTCTGCCAACCATTTAAGCACCTTCCTTCTTGAAAACTTATCATCGCTATTCTCTAAAAATGGAATAATAATATTTAAAATATAATTAATGAGATTCTGTTCTTCTATTCCCATCTTTTGATACAATTTATACAGGCCCATATCTTTCTTTACAGCGATAAGTTCATACTCTCCTTCAAGACTTTTAATATGTTCGGGAGGAGAGAAGTTCGTAGGTAAAAATAGTTTAACGTCTGTGTCTTTCGAATAAACATTGTCTTGTACCGTTTTAATTATTGGGATAGTGTTTAAAACATCTTTTTCCTGTTCATCCAATTCATCAATCCATGATATATCTTCAGCAAGAATTTGCACAACAAATTCTCTTATATCATTATCCAATAGAAAATCATGATTATCTAATACCAACAGATGGTAAATTAGGCTATATGATGTGAGTTCAGTAATTAATCCTTTATATTTCAATAACTTTTTATATATATCAATATAATCATGATGCACTATATTCATTTGAAT
>CAJXWI010000324.1 GCA_913062735.1 uncultured Arcobacter sp. | reverse complement strand
CTAAAAAAATGAATGAAGACAAAATGTCTAAAAATCCTGTAAAAAAGATGTCTCATAAAAAAACAAATACAATGAATGATGAAAGTATTAATGCAATTTTACATAAAACACTAAAAATGCAAAAAGACATTGAAGATCTTCAAAAAATAAAAATGCCTGAAAAAACTATGCAAGAAATTGTTTATGTTAAAAAACGAATAGATATACCAGATGAAAAAACAATGTATAATCCACTTGATTTTGTAAATATTCAATATGATAATAGTTCAATTGATATTGACTCAGGAAAATACAAAGTATTTAAAAAATTTACTATTGATAAAGAGAATAAAATTATTTTAGATTTTAGAGCTTCTAATCTTAAGTTTTATACGAAAAGAAAGTCTATTAACAATGCAAATTTTAAACAAATTGTTATTGGAAATCATAAAAAAGAAAAATACTTTAGAGTTGTTATTTCTTTAGAAAATAATCCATCAATGTATGAAGTTAATTACAATGGAAATATCGTAAGTATTACAAAAAATCAATAAAATATATGCATAAGCATATGTTTTATTTCTAGCCTAAAAAAATCCTTCACTACGTTTTTTACTAAACAATATTCTTCTTCAAGATATTAGAATAAATACGAATTACAATCATTACAAATAATACTTCAAGAATAGCTGCTAAGATAAAAGCAAAATACCAAAACTCTGTAATAGAATGATTATGATAAGCAAGTGTAGCAACTGCAATAAGTAGTGTTAAAGGCATAGAGTGTGATAAAGCTAATAATATGAACTTATCAGATCCAAGCTCTTTAATAAAGAGTATAGATGCTATTACACGCATTAAAATCATAGTAAAGGTAATCAAAAAGGCTTTCTGCACTAAAGTTCCATCAAAAATAGCAGATAAATCAAAAGAAGACCCAACGCTTACAAAAAATATAGGTACCAACCAACCAAAACCAAAGTGTTCTAATTTTGTTGGTAAAGATTTATTGTGTTCTGCAAAAAAAGTAGTAACAAAAGTACCTGCAATAAAAGCACCAAAAGCCACTTCTAATTGTAAATATATCATTACAGCAATCATTACAAAAAATATTGCCATAGAAACTCTAATATCCTGCTCTTCATGATCATTTTCAGGCATCAAATAGGCTTTAATTTGTGGAAACCACCAGATAAGATTATGAAAAACTTTATATACTAACACTAATGCAAAAAGAAAAACAATAAATAAAAACATTGTTTTAATAAATTCCAGACCAAAACCAAGTTCTAATCCAGCTGCAACCGTTGTTAATGCAAAAATAGATATCACTTCTCCAATGATTCCAACTAGAATAGAAAGTCTAATCCATGGAGTATCCCCATACTCCTTTTTAAGTGCTGCTAAAACACCAATAGAAATAAGAGGTAAGATAACGATAAAGATTTTACTTAAGTCTAAATATAAAGTGATCATAAAACTCATAGAAAACAAAAGAATATTATAAAGAATAGCTTTTTTTAGTATGCGTTTGGGAACGGCAACCAAGGTTTTTAAATCAACTTCAAGTCCTGCTAAAAACATAAGGTATAAAAATCCAAGTTCGGCTACTTGTTCAAATAAAGCATGCTCATGTATTAATGAAAATGCTGCAAATAAAGCACCTAATATAATTTCAATAGGAATCGTAGGTATTTTTGTAATCCTTGATAATAAAGGAGAAGCAAAAATAATAAAAGATATTGAAAATATTATTAGGATTTCATCACTCATTTTACGCCTTGGCCATACACTCGTTAATAATTTCAAATCCTAAATCTTCTATTGATTGTATATCATCATAGGCAGATTTTCCTTTTGTCGTTAAATAGTTTCCAACAACAACAGCATTCACACCATGATCAAAAACTTTGTATTGTTCATCACCAAACATTAATTCTCGTCCTCCAGCTGCCATAATCTTCTCAGCATTAGGAACCATTTTTCTTGTTAACTCAATTAGTTTAAACGCTTCTTCCCTTGTAACAGAATTTTCCACTAAAGGCAGAGCTTTATTGGGGTGAAAAAAGTTAATAGGAACATTTCTTGGATTTAAAGAAGCAATGGATTCAAGCATAGAGATTCGTTGTTCTTGTGTTTCACCTAAACCGAAAATTCCACCACAAACTAAACGTAAACCTACTTTATTAACATTTTGACATGTTTCATATCTTTCATCCCAAGTATGGGTTGTAACAATTTCAGGATAAAAATCCCTTGATGTTTCCAAATTATGATTATAAGCATCCGCACCTGCTTCTTTTAACGCTTCTAACTGCTCTATATTAGCCGTTCCATTACAGGCAATTAAGATAAGTCCTAAATTTTCTTTTTTTACAGCTCTTAAAGCTTCACATACAAAAGCTAATCGTTTTTTGGTAAGCCCTTTTCCAGCAGTTACCAAACAAAAACCATTGGCCTGATTTGCTTTTGCTTGTTTTGCATCAGATACTATTTGTTCTATTTCTTTTCTTTTATATCTTTCTATATCTGCTTTATATCGTACACTTTGTGTACAAAATTTACAGTCTTCATTACAGGTACCACTTTCAATATTAGAAATAGCACATAAAAATATAGTTTTATTTTCGCTCATAGTTTTTTCTCTCTTTTCTATAAATTGTTTCGTTTATATTTTTAGAATAATAATCAACAATGTATTCTTTGTCGTTTACTTCTAATAAAACACATTCAATAAATGGTTTTTCTCGTGCACAAACTTCTCCTGGGTTTAAAAACAAGGTATTGTTTATGTACTCACTTTTAAAAATATGTGTATGTCCATAAATTATAATATCACAATCTGGAGACATATAATAAGGCATATGCATTAATTTAAAAGTGCTCTTTTTTTTCTTAAAATAATAAGGTTCACTCTTTATATTATATTTATGCGCAATTTTTTGCAAAGAGTTATCATTGTTTCCAAATACACTAACATAAGGCAAATTATTTTCTTCTAAAAGTTGCAAGTTTTCTTCACAACACAAATCTCCGGCATGTATTACAAAAGTAGCGCCTAGCTCTTTTAAAAAATCCAAAACCTCTTTTGTATAAGACGTTTTGAAATGGGAATCAGATAAAACTGCAATTTTCATAATATTTGCGTTTATTTGTCCGCAGCTTTTGTACTTTTTTTAGCAGGAGCTTTTTTTGTACTTGTTTTTGCTGTAGTTTTTTTAGTCGTAGTTTTTTTTGCCGCTGTTTTTTTAGCTGGCACTTTTTTCGCAGGTGTTTTCTTAGCAGCTGTTTTTTTAGCTGGTGCTTTTTTTGCTGTAGTTTTTTTGGCAGGTGCTTTTTTAGCCCCCTTGCTTTTTGGATCATTCGCAATAATTTCTTCACACTCTTCTAAACTTAAATCTTCTGCAACTTTACCTTTTGGAATTTTAAAGTTTTTTCTACCTTGTTTGATATAAGCGCCATATCGTCCAATTAAAACTTGAATTTTTTCTTTTTCAAATACTTTAATAGTAGCTTTTGCTTTTGCTTCATCTAATTCTTTAATTAACGCTAAGGCTCTTGGCAATTCTATTTTATAAGGATCATCTGTTTTTAAAGAATAATATCTTGTTTTTATTTGTAAATAAGGACCAAATCTTCCAATATTGGCTTTTATTTCATCTCCTACATTATCAAGTCCAACAACTCGTGGAAGAGTAAATAAGAACAAGGCTTCTTCTCTTGTAATCGTATCCATATTTAACTCTTTTGGAATAGCTACAAATCTTGGTTTTTCTTCATCATCTTTTGTTCCAATTTGCATGAAAGGACCAAATCTTCCTACTCTTGCACTCATTGGTTTTCCAGATTCTGGATCTGTCCCCATTTCTCTTATTTGCAAGTAGTCACTTTTTTCTACAGTTTCTTCTTTTTCAATAATTGTTTTTTTGAAATCCCCATAAAAATTTCTAAGTACATCTTGCCAAGCAATTTTTCCTTCTGCAATATCATCAAATTGTTCTTCTACTTTTGCTGTGAAGCCTAAATTAATAATATCAGAGAAATGATCACTTAAAAAAGAGTTTACAATTTCACCTGTTGGTGTTGGCGTTAGTTTCTTATCTTCTGTTTTTACAACATATTCTCGTGTTTGAATAGTAGAAATAGTAGGAGCATAAGTAGATGGTCTTCCAATTCCTTCACTTTCTAGTTTTTTAACCAATGAAGCTTCAGTATAACGAGCAGGTGGTTTAGTAAATAATTGTTCACAAAGTAATTCTTCTAAAGGTAAAACAGCACCAACGCTAACATTAGGTAAAATCTTTTCACTTGAATCTAAAGC
>CAJXWI010000323.1 GCA_913062735.1 uncultured Arcobacter sp. | reverse complement strand
TGACTGGAGTTCAGACGTGTGCTCTTCCGATCTTTAGGGGCTCCCTTCTTTTTGTTTTTACTTATTAAAAACAAACAAAATACTTTAATATAAAGAACAATAATGTATGAAATTAAAAACGTAAGTTACAAAATACAAAAAAAAAGCATACTAAAAGATATTTCTTTAGAAATTAAAGCCAATAATTTTTTAGCTATTGTAGGTCCAAATGGTTGCGGAAAATCTTCTTTGTTAAAAAGCATTAATGGTGCTATTACTTTATTTGATGGCAGTATTTCTTTAGATAAAAAAAACATACTGTCTTATTCTCCAAAAGACTTAGCCTTAAAACGCTCCGTTTTAAATCAATCTTTTTCTTTTCCTTATAGTTTTAAAGCCATAGAGATTATTGAAATGGGTTTATACTCTTATGAACTTGAGTATAAAAAGAAAAAAGAACTCTTATCTTATATTATTAATAAACTAGACATCTCGTCCTTAGAACATAAAAATTATCAAGTACTTTCAGGCGGTGAGCAACAAAAAGTACAATTAGCAAGAGTAGTACTTCAAATTTATGTAAGCCCTTTAAAAGAAAAATATCTTTTCTTAGATGAACCTACCTTGAATTTAGATATTTATTACCAGTACAAAATTTTAGAATTAAGTAAAGAACTCGTTATTGACTTAGGCATCGGAGTTTGCGCAATTTTACATGATTTAAATCAAGCCTATCTTTATTCAAATGAAATTATTATGATGAAAGAAGGAGAGATTAAATATAAAGGAAAAACAAAAGAAATATTAAACAGTGAAAATATTTATGAAATATTTCATGTAAAAAGTGATTTTGTTTATTCAAAAACATTTGATAAAACAATTTTAATAAATACATTATAATCCATAAATATCTTAAGCACAATTTTAGTACACTCCTTAAAACTACTAAAGGCTAAACATGCAAAGAATTACTATAGAAGATGCCCAAAAAGAACTTGTTCCTTTTTTAAAAAATATTCAATCTGTATTATTATCAACAGTAAATAAAGAAGGAGAGCCCTTTGCTTCTTACTCACCTTATGTTGAAGATGAAGAGGGAAACTTTTACGTTTTTATTTCAACAGCTGTAAATCATTCACATAATATGAGTGCAACAGGTAAAGCACATATCATGTTTTTAGAAGATGAAAGTGTAACAGATCATATTTATGCGAGAAGAAGAATGTACTTTAAAGCAGATGCCAGCGCATTTGAGCAAGAGGATGAAAGAGAAGAAAAGATTCATAACTTATTCAAAGAAAGATTTGGGGATAAAGTATCTTTTTTCTCAATGATGAAAGATTCACGCTTTTATAAACTAAGTCCAAAAGATGGAAACTTTGTTTTAGGTTTTGGAGCTGCATATAAAATTGCAAGTGATAGAAAAAGCTTAGAATTAAATGACAAAGGTCATTCAAAGTCCCATGCACATGGACTTAATAAAGGTGAAAACAAGTAGTTATACCCAAAAAAAGGCATACTTCATGCCTTTTTTTATTTATTCTTCATTATAATCAATTCTTAATTTTAACTTAATAAAAACTTTTTTTCTTAAATATCCCCATTATTGTTATTTTTTTACTGGTTAATTTTTTGTATTTTTCCTATGATTAAAGAAAGGAGAATACATGACAATATTATCTTCACAAATTGAAATGAACGCTAAGAGTTCAAAAGAATCAAGTATGGAAGTACAGGTAAATGCTATTCATAATTTTAAACAAGATCTTTTACAATTAAGACAAAAAGAAAGTTCTAATGAATTACAAGCATTTAACATAGAAACAAATGTATCAGAAATAACGAACAATGAGCAAAATTTAAGTATCAAAGATTATGTTCAAAAAATGTTAATAGAACTCATAATGCAAGCCTTTCTAAAAAAAGACGAAAAACAAAAACTTTTTCCTCTTGATGGATCTTGTATGTGTATGCATGAGTCACCAAACAATCAAAGCAATCAAAGCTCCACAGAAATGCCTGATATTGCTGCAATAAAATCCTCTTTTAAATTTGAAAGTACTATTGAGTACTACAGTAAAACTACTATTGATTTTAAAAGCAGTATTGAAGTGACCAGTAATGACAAAACAATTAATATAGATTTAGATCTCTCATTTACTCAAGAATTCTATGAAAAACACAATACCATGCTTTCCTACGAAGAAATGGTAATTATTGATCCCTTAGTCATTAATTACGGAAATGATGATGCAGGTTTTGATTCTTTAAGTAATATGAGTTTTGAATTTGATTTAAACAATGATGGAGATATGAATAATATTCCTACTCTTAAAGAAGGCATTGGATATTTGGCTTTGGATAAAAACAATAACGATGTTATTGATAATGGAAGTGAACTCTTCGGACCTAGTACCAATAAGGGCTTTGAAGAATTGAGACTTTACGATGAAGATGGTAATAATTTTATTGATGAAAATGATTCAGTATATAAAAATTTAAAAATATGGAGCAGGACAGACGAAAAAAATGAATTAATTACTTTGTCTCATGCAGATATAGGTGCTATTTATTTAAATGATATTACTTCTAGTTTTGAATATAAAAAAGATTTAAGTAACAGTATTGCGCAATTAAAATCTTCGAGTATTTTTATTAATAATGAGGGTACAAAAGCAGGAATAGTGTCTGCTTTGAATTTTAAAGCATAAAAAAAAGAATAAAAAGTTTTACTTTTTATTCTTCATTTCTTTTTTCCAATCTTTTTCAAACTTTTTTCGTTTGGTTACAGATAGGTTTTCAATAAAAACATGTCCCGCTAAATGTTCCATTTCATGTTGCCAAGCAACAGCTGGAAAATCTTGCGCTTCTATTTTTATAAGTTTTCCATTTCTATCATGATATTCTAAAACAATATGCTGGGCTCTTTTAACATCTTCATTAAAACCAGGAATACTTAAACACCCTTCTTGAGAAATTTGAACTCCGTCTTTATGGGTAATTTTAGGATTAATGGCCTCAATTAAATCTTCTTTATCTTGAAAGTCTTCTTCGTTAGGCAAAGAAATTATAAGAACATTTAAAGGCACAGATATTTGAATAGCAGCAAGTCCAACGCCTGCATATTCCATCATAGTATCATACATATCGTCTAATAATGTATGTAATTTTTCATCAAAAGCCAAAACATCCTGCGATTTTTTTCGCAAGATTGGATTTGGGTAGGTTAAAACTTCTTTAATCATTATTTATGACTTGTAATCACTTCATCAACTAAACCATATGTACAAGCTTCAGCAGCTGACATAAAGTTATCTCGTTCAGTATCTTCTTCAACTCTAGATACATCTTGACCTGTTTGAGAAGCGATTAATCCATTCAATTCGTCTTTCATTCTTTGAATTTCAGCCGCTTGAATTTGGATATCAGTAGATTGCCCTTGAGCACCTCCTGAAGGTTGGTGAATCATGATTCTAGCATGTGGTAAAGCGAATCGTTTACCTTTTTCTCCTGCTGATAATAAAAATGCACCCATTGAAGCAGCTTGTCCAATACAAATTGTAGAAACATTCGCTTTAATATAGTTCATCGTATCATAAATTGCCATTCCACTCGTAATTACTCCACCTGGAGAGTTTATATATAAGTAGATGTCTTTTTCAGGATCTTCAGCTTCTAAGAATAGAAGTTGCGCCACAATTGTTGAAGCAACACCATCGTTTACTTCACCACTTAACATTATAATTCTATCTTTTAATAACCGTGAGAAGATATCATATGATCTCTCACCTCGGCCAGTCTGTTCTACTACGTATGGAATGTAACTCATAATTATTTTCCTAATTTTTCATCTAATAATTTTGAAATAACTCTGTCTTCAATCATAGACATTTTAATTGCTGGTAAGTAACCTGCTTCTTGATATTGTTTTAATACATCTTGAGGATTTTGACCCATTTGCATTGCTTCGTAATAAATTACTTGAGATACTTCTTGATCATTAATTTCAACACTTTCAGCTTTTGCTAATGCATCAACAATAAAAGTAGCTTTTACTGATTTAGCAGCATCTTCTCTTAAATCGTCTCTCATTGCATCTACTTTTTTAGCATCTTCTTGTAAAGCTTTGATTTCATCTTCTTTTAATTCTTTAACTTTATTGTTTAATGCATAGTTAATTTCTTGGTCAACTACAGATTCTGGTAAATCAAATGCTAATTTTTCTACTAAAGTATCTAAATAAGCAGGTTTTAATTCGTCTCTGTAATATACTGATTTCGTTTCATTAACCATATTTTCTTCAATTTTAGCAGTTAAGGTAGCAACA
>CAJXWI010000322.1 GCA_913062735.1 uncultured Arcobacter sp. | reverse complement strand
GAAAAAGAAAGAGGAATTACAATTCTTTCTAAAAATACTGCTGTTGATTATGAAGGTGTAAGAATTAACATTATTGATACTCCAGGCCATGCTGATTTTGGTGGAGAAGTTGAACGTGTTCTTAAAATGGTTGACTGTGTACTTTTATTAGTAGATGCTCAAGAAGGTACTATGCCTCAAACTAAGTTTGTTGTTAAAAAAGCTTTACAATTAGGTCACAGACCAATTGTTGTTATTAACAAAATTGATAAACCAGGTTCAGATGCTGATAGAGTTGTTGATGAAGTTTTTGACCTATTTGATCAAATGGGTGCTACTGAAGAACAATTGGATTTCCCAGTTATTTATGCAGCAGCAAGAGACGGTTATGCAAAACTTGCTTTAGAAGATGAAAATAAAGATTTAACTCCTTTATTTAAAATGATTTTAAAAGAAGTTCCAAAACCAACTGGATCTGATGACAATGGTCTTCAATTACAAGTATTTACACTTGATTATGATAACTTTATTGGAAAAATCGGAATTGCTCGAATTTTTAATGGAACAATTTCTATGGGAGAAACAGTTACTTTAGTTAAAGCTGATGGCGAAAAACTTAAAGGTAGAGTTTCTAAACTAATTGGATTTAAAGGTGTTGATAGATTTGACATTGATAAAGCTGGAACTGGTGATATTGTAGCTGTTGCTGGTTTTGAAACAATTGATGTTGGAGATTCACTTTGTGATCCGTCTAATCCAATGCCATTAGATCCTATGCATATTGAAGAGCCTACATTATCTGTTACTTTTGGAGTAAATGATTCTCCATTAGCTGGTACTGAAGGTAAATTCGTAACATCTAATAAAATTGATGAGAGATTAGAATCTGAAATGAATACTAATATTGCTATGAATTATGAGCAAATTGGTGAGGGTAAATTCAAAGTTAACGGTAGAGGGGAATTACAAATTTGTATTCTTGCTGAAAACATGAGAAGAGAAGGTTTTGAATTTTCAATTGGGCGACCAGAAGTAATTATTAAAGAAATTGATGGTGTTAAAATGGAACCATTTGAGCACTTAGTAATTGATTTACCAGAAGAACATTCAGGTTCAATTATTGAAAAATTAGGGAAAAGAAAAGCTAATATGACAAACATGGTTCCAATGGGATCTGGTTATACAAGATTAGAATTCGAAATTCCTGCACGTGGATTAATCGGTATTAGAACTGAGTTCTTAACTGAAACTAAGGGTGAAGGTGTAATGAATCACTCTTTCTTAGAATTCAGACCTCATTCAGGTGTTGTTGAATCTAGAAAATACGGAGCTTTAGTTTCTATGGAAGCTGGAGAAGCTGTTGGTTATTCAATCTTTAACTTACAAGACAGAGGTATTATGTATATTAAACCTCAAGATAAAGTGTATAACGGAATGGTAATTGGGCAACATGCTAAATCAACAGATTTAGATATTAACCCTACTAAAGCTAAACAACAATCGAATGTTAGATCTTCTGGTGCAGATGAAGCTATTAAGTTAGTTCCACCAAAAGTTATGGGTCTAGAAAATGCATTAGAGTGGATCGAAGAAGATGAGCTAGTTGAAGTTACTCCTATTTCTATTAGAGTTAGAAAAAGAGAATTAGATGCAAATGCAAGAAAAAGAACAGCTAAGAACAAGAAGTTCTCTGATTAAAATTAGAAATCTAATTTTAAAAGGATGTGCTTCTTAGCACATCCTTTTTTTTTGCCAAAAATTTAAAACCAAGGATATAAAATGTCAATTAATATTAGAAAAGTAAGTTTAAATGAAGTCTTAGAAGTAGCAAAAGTGTTTAATGCATACAGAGTTTTTTATGGACAAAACAGTGGTTTAGAACTTGCCGAAGACTTTTTAACGCAAAGAGTACAAAACAATGAATCTGTAATTTTTTGTATTTTTGATGAAAACAATAAAGCTCTAGCGTTTACACAACTCTTTCCCAGTTTTAGCTCAGTTTCTGCAAAAAGGTCCTGGATTCTCAATGATTTATTTGTCGATGAAAATCACAGAAAGTTAGGTTATGCCAAGGCCTTGATGGAAAAAGCAAAACAAATGGCACAAGAAGATAATGCTAAGGGGATTGCATTGCAAACACACAAGAGTAATGAAAATGCACAAGCCTTATATGAGAGTTTAGCGTATGAGAAAGATGAGGAATATTATTCATATTATTTGAGTTTGTAAGAAAGACTCACAATGAATAAGAATATTAATTTAAAAATAAAAATAAAAATAAAAAATAAATAGGAGGATATTTTCTCCTATAATAAGGAGAAGATATGAAAGATTACATCATAGTAATAACAATAGAAATAACAACAGTGTTAGCTTCATTTTACGCAGTAAGTTTATAATAAACTCTTATTAAGGTATGTTAAAAGTTTCTTCAGCAAGAAACGGATTGTTTTAAAATGTTTATTTATACTAAAATATAAACAGATAAATTTACTTCTGTTAGTTTAAAAGGAATACAATGCCTAAGAGTGAAATAAAGAACTATGAACATTATAGTAAAATTAAAAAAGCTATTGTTTATTATGAAGAACATTATAAATACCAACCTTTATTAGAAGACGTAGCTTCTCATATAGGTTTGAGTAAATTTCATTTTGCCAGACTTTTTAAAGAATATGCGGGTATTACACCGAAGCAGTTTTTACAAAGTACCACTTTAGAATATGCAAAAGAACAATTAATGAATTCTAAATCTATCTTAGAAACAAGCTTAGAAATGGGCTTATCAAGTTCAAGTAGACTACATGAACTTTTTGTTAATTTTGTAGGCGTTACTCCTAATGAATATAAACAAATAGGAAAAAACCTAGATGTATATCATGGATACGCTTATTGCTCTTATGGTAAAGCACTTATTGCTTATACAAAAAAAGGAATTTGTGCTTTAGAATTCTGTGATAATAATGAAAACGAATTATTAATAAGATTAGAGAAAACATGGAAAAATGCAAAGTTAATTCTAGTTAAAAATGAGGCCCAAGTCTATTTGAATAAAGCTTTTTCAAAAGAAAAAATTGATATTTATGTTCAAGGTACAAATTTTCAAATAAATGTTTGGAAAGCACTTCTTAGTATTCCAAATGCAAAGGTTCTTTCTTATAGTGATGTTGCTAATCATATTGGAAAACCAAAAGCCTCCCGTGCGGTTGCAACAGCTATTGCTTCTAATCATATTGCCTTATTAATTCCCTGTCATAGAGTGCTTACTAAAAGCGCTGCTATTGGTGGATACAAATGGGGAGAGAATAGAAAAAGAATAATTCTTGCTTATGAACAAGCAAGAAGTTAAGCGGAGAAAAGTTTTTTAACTTTATCTTTTATCTTTGTAAGTCCTAGTCTCATACCTGAATATCTCATAATAGTACTGAGTTCTTTCCATTTATTAGGATTATAACAAGGCTTTTCACAGTGTCTACAGCGTGGTTTAATTTCATGTGGGCATTTTTGAAGTTTAACAAAAGAGTAAGAAATAGTTTTGTAACAGCTTTCACATAATTCAAGCTTATAAAAATAGCTTTTATCTTTGTAGTCTAATTCTACTTCTCTTTTAAAGCGGTTTGTGTGATTATTCCCTTGGCAGTACATATGTACAAATTTACTTAAGGTTTGTATTTCACTGTCAAATTTAGTGTTTTCCATGCTTCATACTTTTTATTAAGTATTGCAGTTTAACGAATTTTTTGCCTTGAGTTAAATCAAGGTTTAGGCTTTTTTAAGATGAAAATGTGTGATTTCTGAGCTTGCACCTAAACGCATAGGTGGTCCCCAAAATCCTGTACCTTTATTGACATATATTTGAGTATTACTATTGTGTTGATGCAAACCTCTTACATAAGGTTGTGCTAAAGAAACCAAAAAATTAAAAGGTATAATTTGTCCTCCATGAGTATGGCCTGAGAGCACCAAATCTACGCTTGAAGGAACTTCTTCTATGAATCTTGGTTGATGTGCTAAAAGAACAGTTGGAGAGTTCTTTTGCCCTTGAAGGGCTTTTTTAATATTGGGTTGAAATGCGCCATATTTATAGCCATAAATATCATGAACACCTGCTAGATTAAAACCTAAGTCTTTTTCACCAATATATACATGTTCATTGTCTAGCACTTTTATTCCAATATTTGTAAGTGCAAATAAAATCGCATTTATATTGTGATAAAACTCGTGATTTCCAGAGATAAAGTAGGTACCATATTTACTTTTTAAATGTTGTAATTCATTGATTGAACTTTGGGCTTCTTGTATGTCTGTATCTACAAGGTCTCCAGTAATCACTAC
>CAJXWI010000321.1 GCA_913062735.1 uncultured Arcobacter sp. | reverse complement strand
AAATTTGATTATGAACTCAATGGTTCATGCTTTTAAGAATAAAGAACATGGCAACATTTTCATCAGTATTCACAAACACAAAGATGAACTTCTTATTGTATATACAGATAATGGAAAAGGTATTAAAAAAGAAAATCTAAACAAAATTTTTGATCCTTTTTTTACGACCAATAGAAACAATGGAGGCTCTGGCTTAGGACTAAATATTATTTATAATATTATTACCTCAAGATTCAAAGGAAGTATTACTTGCGCAAGCGTTGAAAATGAAGGTGTTGAATTTCTTATTAAATTAAAAGTATAAGAAATTCAACGCTTCTAATAAAAAAAGAACTTGTTATTTAGTCTTGAATGTTTCTATATTTTTAGCCACTGCTTTTATAAGCCTATTTCTTGCTTCTATACTCGCCCATCCAATGTGAGGAGTTAAGAGTAATTGTTCTTTATTTTTTACTTTTAAGAGCGGATTTGAGCTTAATATGGGTTCTTTTGAAACCACATCTATTCCACAATATATTTCTTGTTCATCAATAATTTTCGCTAAGTCATTTTCATTTATTATTCCACCACGACCAAGATTTAATAAAATAGCACCTTTTTTAATACTTTTCATATTCTCATAATTTAATAAGTCTTGTGTTTTATCATTTAAAGGACAGTGAATTGAGATAATATCTGAGCTTTCAAGAAGTTCTTCTAAACTTACTTGTTTGTATTTACTGTTATTATTAGCACCACTTGTGGAGTAATATACAACTTCACAATCAAAGGCTTGCGCTTTTTTTGCAAGATTCTCTCCAATATTTCCTAATCCAATAATTCCTAGTCTTTTATTATCTAAATCATAAAAAGGTTCATCTATATGGGTGAAAATATCAGATTGCTCCCATTTACCATCGTCGACATATTTTTTATAATACGAAAGTTTTTGAATAAAGTGAAACATCATTGCAAAAGAAAGTTGCACGACTGAAGATGTAGAATAACCTGCTACATTTTTAACTTCAATATTGGACTTTTTCGCATGTTCTAAGTCAACATTATTCATTCCTGTAGCACTTATGCAAATTAGCTTTAAAGAACTGTTATCCATATGCTCTTTAGTTATAACTACTTTATTTGTAATAACTATGTCTGCATTTTTTATACGCTCTTCTACTTGATTAGGAAAAGTAACATCATAAGAAATAAACTCCCCTAAGTCATTAAATATATCCACATTTGCATCAAAACCTAAGGTTTTACGATCTAACATTATTATTTTCATATTTATTCCTAATTTATTATTTTAAATTTTTATTTACTTAAAGCCACAGAAACACCCATTGAAATAAGTACTGCACCTACTGTTCTATCAAATATTTTTCCAAAAGAATTAAAAAATTTTCTTACTTTATTTTTTGATAAAATCAAACTTAAAGAGACAAACCAAAGTGTTGTTGCTAACATTGCAAAAATTCCATAAAGTATTTGTATACTCATTGGAGTACTTGGGCTAATTACTACGGTAAACATTGAGATAAAAAATAAGGTAGCTTTTGGATTTAGTGCATTACACAAAAAACCAAGTATAAAAGACTTTTTATCTGAAATATCACTGTAGTTTTTTGCTTCTTGTTTTTCTAACTTTAAACCACCCGATTTTAAACTTTGGTATCCAATATATATTAAATATACAGCACCTAAGTATTTAACAATTGAAAATAATACAATGGATTGTGAGATAATAAAACCAATCCCTAGTAAAGTATAAATGATATGAACAGAAATTCCCAAACCAACTCCAAAACTAGCAATTACAGAAGAGCGTTTTCCGTAAGTAATACTTTGTTTTAAAATCATCGCAAAATCTGGACCTGGCGATAATAGCGCTAAAAGAAGCGCAAAAGCAAAAATTAAAAATTCATTTAAGTACATAGTATATTCAAACATGTCTAACCTTTTTATTTTAAGCAGTGTAACATAAAACTACCCTAATTTACTTTCTTATATTTTCACATTTACAGTTTTTATTTCTTCTGTTTTTTGTTTGTTTTTATGAATCTCTCTAAGTCCTAATATAACCATTAATATTCCAAACAGTACCAAAGAATCAATATTCTCATCCAATACAAAATAAGAAATTACAACTGCACTTACTGGCACTAAATAAAACAAAGAAGCCACCTTAGAAATATTATTCTTTTTAATCATTAAATACAGCAAAGACAAGGCCCCAATGCTTACTCCTATTGACATATAAAACAAAGCAATAAAAAAATCTTTATTATAAATAACATAAGATTCTTCTAAAAATAAGAAAGGAATTACTAAGAGCGAAGAACTTAATGTTCCAATGGCTCCACCTGTAAATAAATTCATATTTTCACAATATTTTTTTTGATATATATTTCCAAACGATAATCCAAGAAGTGCACAAAATGCACAAATAAGCGAAATAATATTCAAGTTCTGTGTATTTAATTTAAGCAAAACAATACAAAAGACACCAAAAAAGGCAATAAATAGTCCTCTCCATATATATTTATTAATACTTTCATTTAAATATTTTTGTGCGATTAAAGATACAAGTAAGGGCTGAAGTGAAATAATTAAAGCACATAAAGAAACCGATAAGCCATAAGATAAAGCCAAATATACGCCAATAGAAAAAGTTCCAACTGTTAAAGTCCCCGCAAGTGCAATATGCAAAAATTCTTTTTGGGTTTTTGGCCAAGAACTTTTTAAGAACAAAGACAGAATAAATAAAATTAAAAAAGCAATAAAAAAACGAATAATCAAGAATGCCATCGGACTTGCAAACTCTAAACCCATTTTAGTAAAAACAAAACCACTTCCATATAAAATTATAAAAATAAAAGGCATGCTCATACTTAGATATTTTGTATTCATTTCTACTCCTTGACTATTTAGTCAAGTTATTATAGCAAGATTGTACTAAGCAGTCAAGTTTTTATTTAATCAAATAGAAAATTATCAAAAAGGGGATTGTTTATAGTTTAATTTTCGAAGTGCCATAAGGTAAAAGAACAACAAGTTCTAAGTATTGTTGTTCTTTTGTTTTTTAATTATATGTTAAATACCTAGAAATTGTAAGGAATATACAACACTAAATCTTGCCAAAACCAAAGCAACATAGCTGTAGCTATCATCATAAGTGCAAAGGGCCAAACCCCTTTTATTATTTCTTCAATTTTTGCTTTTGATATGGCTTGAATAATAAAAATATTCATACCCACAGGTGGGGTTATTAAAGCTGTTTCAATTAAAACGACAAAAAATAAACCAAACCAAATCACATCAATACCACGTTCTAAAATAGCAGGAAGTAGAACAGGTACCATAATTAAAAGCATGGATAAAGACTCTAAAAAAAACCCAATAATCAAAAGTGTTATTGCAATAGCAAAAATAAATAAAGTAAGGTTAGAAATATTTGATATTAGTAAATTAGATATTTCTTGTGGTATTTGATACAAAGTAATGGCATAAGAAAATACTTTTGCTCCTGCAATAATCAAAAAAATCATAACAGTAGTTTTACTTGAATCATAAACAGCGTCTTTTAGCTTAGCAATTGTCATTCTTCCCATCAAAGAAGTAATGCTTAATGCAAAAACAAAACCAAGTGCTGCACTTTCAGAAGGAGTAGCTATGCCTAAATAAATTGAGCCTATTACACTAATAGCAATAAATAAAGTAGGAAGAGCCCTTATGCTTGAACTTATTCTTTCACTTTTTGATGCTTTTTCCATAGGAATATATTGTTTGTTAAATTTTGCATATAACATGCTGTATAAAACAAAAATTAGCATTAAAAATATCCCAGGACCAATTCCCGCTAAAAATAGTTTAGAAATAGAGGTTTCTGTGATTATTCCATAAAGAATTAAAGGAATGGAAGGAGGAATTAAAATACCTAAAGTTCCACCAGCTGCTAATAAACCATAAACAAAAGGCTTTGGGTAACCTCTTTTTGTCATTTCAGGAATAGCAACCGTTCCAATGGTTGCAGCAGTAGCAACAGATGAGCCAGAAACAGCAGAGAATAAACCACAAGATAATATAGTAGCTACCCCTAGTCCACCAGGCCAATGCCCAATCCAAGACTGCACAGCTGCAAATAAATCTTTTCCAACATTTGCTTTTAATAAAACATTTGACATTAGTAAAAACATAGGAACAGCCAATAATTCAAAACTGTCCATTGCTCCATAAAATCTCTGAGGAACAGCATTTAAGGGTAAGGGGAAATATGCTAAAAGTGCAATACCAAGAAAAGCAAGTGCAAAAGCAACAGGAACTCTAACTAAGAG
>CAJXWI010000320.1 GCA_913062735.1 uncultured Arcobacter sp. | reverse complement strand
ATAAACTTTTTTAACAGTAAAACAGTAAAAGACTTACTTATTGTGGAAGATGATAAAAACCAAAGAGAAGCACTTATTGAATACATAGGTAATGGAACTGTTAAGTCTAAAGGAGTTGCCTCAAAAAGTACAGCTATTAAAGAATTAAAAAGACGTATTTATGATGGAATTGTCATTGATTTGGGACTAAAAGATGGAAGTGGTTATGAGATTTGTGAGTATATTTATGAAAATAACTTTGATATTCCTATCATTATTTACACAGGAAAAGATTTAACTAAAGAGGAAGAAATACATTTACGTAAATACACAGATACCATCGTTATTAAAACCGTCTCTTCTCAAAAAAGACTCCTTGATGAAGTAGATATATTTATGCATAGATTTAAAGTGGGTACAAAAGATAAGGCTCAAAATGTTAGTAATATAAATTTAAAAGAAAAAAAAGTATTAATTGTAGATGATGATATAAGAAATATTTATGTCTTGTCTCAAGCTTTAAGTTCCAAAGGTGCTAAGATACTCACTGCTGATAATGGAAGGGTTGCTATTGAAGTATTAAATGATAACGATGACATTGATATTATATTGATGGATATTATGATGCCTGTAATGGATGGATATGAAGCCACAAAAATCATAAAATCAAATCAAAAGACCAAACATATACCTGTTATTGCAGTAACTGCCAAAGCAATGGAAAATGACAAGCAAAAAACTCTAGATGTGGGTTGTGATGACTTTATATCAAAACCTCTTAAAATGGATATTTTACTTGGAATTGTAAAAAGTTGGTTGGAGTGAGTCATGGTCCATGTTTTAAACACAAAAAACACAAAAAAAATCCTTATAGACAAACATATCAATGAAGAAGATATTGATAAACTCACTTGTGAGTTAAGTAACATCCCTAAGAGTATAATTTGTGAAATAAACTTTATTGACTTAGATTCAATTCCTGCACAAGTCATAAAACTGTTACACAAATCAAAAGAAAAACTCTTAATTATAACTACCAATAAGTCTTTATGGGTTTATTTGTCAAAACTAGGTATTCGAAATAAATTACAAGGTGAATTTGAAAGAGGAATACCACATAAACCTCTCATAGAAGCAATTGCTATTGGTGGGAGTGCTGGAAGTATTGACAAAATCTTAAAACTTATTAGGTATATACCTTATACTGATATCTCTATATTTATAATTGTCCATATTTTACCTGATAAAAAAAGCCATCTCTCAAAAATTTTTCAAAAAGAAACAGCTTACAAAGTGTATGAGGCATCTCACAATATGTTGATTGAAAAAAGCACTGTTTATATTGCCCCTCCAAATCGGCATTTAACTGTAGTGGATGGGTATATCTACTTGGATAATACAGATCCTGTAAATTATGCAAAACCTTCAATTGATATTTCATTTAAATCTTTAGCCTATGAATATCAGAATGCTTTGATGGCTATTTTATTGTGTGGATATGGAAATGATGGAACTTCTAGTTTAGAAGACTTAAATCAAAGTGGTAGTGAAATCTTAATTCAAGAACCTGCTGAGTGTGAAGCCAAGGATATGTTAATCAATGCTATTGAAAGCAATCATTTTACAAAAATATTAACTCTAGAAAAAATGCAAAGATATATTAAATCAACCATTAGTGTTGAAGTGGATATAGAAGATGAAATCGAACTTTTTTTGGAGAATATTGAAATTGTTTATGGTTATGACTTTAGACAATATGACAGAAGTTCTCTCATGCGAAGAATTAAGTTGGTCATGAGCCAAAGCTTTATTTCTACTTTTAAAGAGTTTAAACAAATAGTTTTAGATGATGATTTACTGTTTACAAAACTATTAAGTGCCTTTTCTATTAATGTAACAACATTTTTTAGAAACCCAGAGATTTATAAACAAATAAGAGATGAGATTGTTCCTTATATTGAAAGTTATCCATCAATTCGAATTTGGAGTGCTGGGTGCTCTAGAGGTGATGAAGCTTATAGTTTGGCAATAACCCTTGATGAAATGGGTTTGTTGGGAAAAAGTATTATTTACGCAACTGATTTTAACCCCAGAGTATTAAACGAAGCAAAAAATGCCCTATTTAGTCAAGATGAGTTCAACGAGTTTAAAGTAAATTATATACAAAGTGGTGGAAAGAAAGAATTTGAAACTTACTTTGATATAACAGATGGCTTCATTCAAATAAAAGAGAGAATTAGAAAAAAAGTATTGTTTTTTCAACATAATCTCGTAACTGATGGATCAATAAATGAATTTCAGTTTATATGCTGTCGCAATGTATTGATTTATTTTGACAAGATTTTACAAAGAAACGTCTTTGAAAATATAGATACTTCTTTATCTAAAGGAGGGTATTTAATCTTAGGTGAGAGTGAAACTTTGCCCCCTAAGTATGAATATTCAAAAATTGGAATACATAAAAATAAAATGTATCAAAAAGATTTAACATGAAAAATATATTAGCAGTTGATGACAAAAAAGAAAACCTATATGTTTTAGAATCACTTATGGATGAACTTAAAAGAAATCACAAAGAAGGTACAGACATAAATATTCTACAAGCTTTAAGTGGGGAAGAGGCGTTGAAAATCGCTATGAGTGAAGATATTGTTTTAATTATACTTGATATTAAAATGCCTGTAATGAACGGCTTTGAGGTAGCAAAATTTTTAAAAATGAATGACAAAACAAAAGATATTCCTATCGTATTTTTAACAGCTGAGTTTAAAGAAGAAGAATTCGAAAATAGGGGCTTTGGGATAGGTGCTATTGACTATTTTGTAAAACCAGTGGAAAAATTTCAATTTTTAAATAAAATGAATTTGTATATAGATCTTTTTAGTAAAAATAGAGAACTAAAGGTTGCCAATGAAAATTTAATAGTTGAGCTAGAGCGTAATAAAGAAAAAGACCAACTTATCCTTGCCCAATCTAGAAATGCAACCATGGGAGAAATGGTATCAATGATTGCACATCAATGGAGACAGCCTCTTACTACTATATCAATGAGTGTAAATAATATTTCTTTAGATATAGAATTGGATGACTTAACTGTGGATAGTTTAAAAGAACATACTTCTACTATTTCTAAACAAACACAAGAACTAAGTAATACCATTGAAGATTTCTTGTCTTATTTCAAACCTAATAAAGAAGTAGAAGAAATAAACGTTAAAGATGTTTATTACAATGCCCTAAATATTTGTAAAAATTTTATCAAAAAAAGTGACATTCAAGTACTTACAAACTTTGATGATACCTGTGACATAAATGGATATTCAAGAGATTTGATGCAAATAATTATAAACCTTTTAAAAAATGCGGAAGAAGCACTTAATTCAAATAATATTTCAAAAAAAATTATAGAAGTTACCATTTTCCAAAATAATGATTATGTGCATCTTGAAGTAAATGATAATGCAGGTGGAATTCCAAAAGAAATTATTCATGATATATTTAATCCTTACTTTAGTACAAAAAAGAAAAATAGTTCTGGATTGGGATTGTACATGAGTAAAAATATTGTAGAAAAACATCTAAATGGTATTCTCGAGGTTAGTAACAAAAACAATGGTGCTAACTTCGTGCTAAAACTTCCAATAAATTCGGTCACGTGAGGCTTATTATGAAAGTAAATATTTTAATAGTTGATGATAAAGAAGAAAATTTATATTTATTAGATAATTTGATGGATGAATTAAAAAATAATAACGATGTTTGTGAAAACATCAATGTTATTCAAGCATTATGTGGACAAGTTGCACTTAAAATTGCAATGAATGAGAATATTGACATCATTATTTTAGACATTCAAATGCCTGAAATGAGCGGGTTTGAAGTGGCAAAATTTTTGCAAATGAATGAACAAACAAAACATATTCCAATTATTTTCCTAACCGCAGCATTTAGAGCTGAAGAGTTTGAATATCAAGGTTTTGAAATTGGAGCCATTGATTATTTCTTAAAACCAATACAAAAACACAAGTTTTTCAATAAGATAAAACTTTATGTAAGTCTTTTAGTTAATACCAAGGAACTACATAAAACCAATAAACATCTAGAAAATATCATAACTGAAAAAACCCAAAGTGAAAAAAGGTTGCAGAAGTTATTTGATTTGCAAACTAATCTTGTGGTAGTAACGGATGGAAACAATACTCACATAGTTAATCAAACACTCTGTGATTTTTTTGCCATTAAGAATTTGAGTGAGTTTAAGGAAAAATATGAAGATATAACACATCTGTTTATTCAAGCAGATGACGCCTTTACCCTTAGCAATACAGTTGAGCATGA
>CAJXWI010000319.1 GCA_913062735.1 uncultured Arcobacter sp. | reverse complement strand
AGGCACGTACACACTTCTGGAATTACTAAAAGAAAGAATCGATTATATAGTATTAATTATAAGTCCTAAAATGAGAGCAGGATTAAATGCTCAAGTAATTGAGCAAGATTTTGAAATAATACATGAAAACTATCTAGGAAAAGAAAAAATAGTATATCTAAAGAGAGTAAGTCTTTAGATATACTTATCTTTGATTAGTACTTTCAAAAATTTTATCAGCAGATGCTACTACAAAACCATTATATAATTTATGGCTAGAATCTTTATATCTTTTTGCAAACTCATAAAAACACGAAGGTATGCTATACGTTCCTTCTTCAAAATCGATACTTGTTTCTTCTGCTAAAGTAGAACTTTGTTCTAAACATACCTTTAAATCACCCTTTATTTCACCACCAGAGGTATTTAATTCATAGGAGTGTTTCTTTAAAAATGAATTTACATCTTCAATATTATCAAAGTTTTCTAAGTCATTTATGTAGACCGTAAAATGATTTGCTCTAAATCCGTACACATAGAACCATGCAAGATATTCACTAATACTGTAAAGCGCGTTATATTTCTCATAAGATATTTCCCAGTGCCTACCTGATGTTACTAATGTATCTGAGTTTAGAGTATTTAGAGGAATTTTTTCAATAATTGATTTTAAGAAGTCTTGAATTTTTTTGTCAAATTCATATACTTTTAACTCACTAATAAATACTTTTGCATACTTGGGATTATTATGAGAATAATAATGAGCCTTTAATTTTTTACTCTTAAAATCATAAGTCTCTTGTTTTACATATCCCAAATCTGTAAAGTTTTTAGCTAAAACGTTTATATTACATTCATTAAACCCAAGTGTTCTTAATGCAATGTGATCATTTATAATATCATTTTTTTGTGTTTTTAAAAAAAGATCTTTTATTTCTTGTGCATGTGGTGCAATAGAAATATATTGTTTCCATAATTGTTTAAAAAGTTTTTCGACTGTCATTTTATTTCCTTAAGTGTTTTCGTGAATTTTTCTAATCTTTTTAAGCTTTCCAAAATCTCTTCAGTTGAAGTTGCAAGTGTAATTCTTAAGTATCCCTCTGTTCCAAAATAAGAACCAGCAAGAGTAACTACGTAATACTCATTAAGTAAAACATTTGCAAAGTCTTCAGAATTTTTAATTAATATTTTTTCATAGCTAAGGTTCAAAAATTTCTTAATATTTAAAAATATATAAAAAGCACCATCTGGTTCTATGTAGGATAAATCATGGATTTTATTAATAGCTTCGCAAACAGTATTTTTTCTCTCTAAGAGTTTTTTATTAACATCTTTAATATAAGAAGATTTATCTTTTAATGCAGCAATACAAGCAATTTGGGAGACTTGAGAGGCTGAACCTGTTGTTTGACTTTGATAGGCTGTCATTTTTTTAATAATATCTACTGGACCCAAAGCCCAACCAATTCTATATCCAGTCATCGAATATGTTTTAGATGCACCATTAATACATATGATTCTATTTTTTAAATCAGGCGCAAGTGAAACTAGATTGTGAGCAAGAGATAAATCTTTTGTGAAGATAAGTTCATTGTATATTTCATCCGAAACTATTATTACTTGTTTATGTTTTCTTAGTTCTTGGGCTAAAGACAAAAGTTCATCTTTTGAATACATAATACCACTTGGGTTAGAAGGAGAGTTCAATAATAATATTTTTGTTTTTTTATTTATTGCTAACTTTAATTCTTCCGGGCTTATTTTAAAAGAGTGATTTTTAATTATTTTACATTTTGCTCCTGTTAATTTTATCATATCAGGATAACTCAACCAATAAGGTGCTAAAAAAATTACCTCGTCATTTTCATTTAGAAGTGTTTGAAAAGCAGAAGTAAGTATATATTTTGCACCACTTCCTGCTGTTATTTCATTTACATTATAAGAAATACCGTATAATTCTTCAAATCTAATAGATATTGCTTTTCTTAATTCAATCATACCATTTGCTGATGTATATTTTATTTTGTTGTCACTTATAGCAGTAATTGCAGCATTCTTTACAGAATCAAGACAAGTCCAGTCAGGTTCACCAATTGCTAATGAAATAACAGGCTTATTATTTTTTTTTAATTCAAGTGCTTTTGCTACTAGTGAGAGTGTAAGAGATTCAGATATATTCTTAATACGAGTAGAGAGATAATTATTCATGTATTTCCTTTGTGTAAATACCAAAAGAAAGAGCTTATCCTATTTAGTTTATTGGAGTAGCTTAACTTATTAATTATTCATATATATAAAGTATAACAATATTTTATTAATAATAAATTATTTGAATAATGTAAATTAGTGTTTAAGAATTTAAGGATTTTAATACAGTTAAATTTGAAAAAAGATAAAAATATATTGGGTAAATCAAGATAGAGTCGTTTTTATTGAAAGAGCCTACATTAGTAGGTGAAAGAAAGAAAAGCAGCTATATCGTAGTATTTACACGATATAGTTTTGCCTTTTTATTTTATTTTACTTTTTCTACGTAGTCACCAGTTTTAGTGTCTACTTTTATTTTATCACCTTCAACTAAATGAAAAGGAATTTGTACAACAGCCCCTGATTCAAGAGTTGCTGGTTTTTTACCACCTTGAGAATCCCCTTTAAAGTTAGGAGGAGTTTCAGTAATAAATAATTCTACTGTAGCAGGTGGTTCAACTGTAATAGCTGTTCCATTAAAGAATAACATATCAACATTCATTCCATCAATGATCCATTTTTCAGTATCGCCAACTTGAGAATAGGTTAAACCAATTTGATCATATGTTTTAGTATCCATGAATTGTAACATTTCACCATCATCATATAGAAATTGCATTACTTTTTGTTCTAAATCTGGTTTTTCACATTTATCACCTGCATGGAAAGTTTTTTCAATTACTTTTCCATTTAAAAATGATTTGATTTTACAACGAACAAAAGCAGCACCTTTTCCAGGTTTCACATGTTGGTAATCTGTAATTTTATAAGGAGTTCCATCGAATTCGATTTTCATACCTTTTTTTAATTCACTCATTCCTATTGCCATTTTTTCTCCTTAGATTTCTACATAAGAAACGCTAATTGCAGCTTCTATGTTTTCTAATTTTTTTAATACAGTATGGTCTATTTTAGAATCGACTAAAATTACAGCTAAAGCACACTCTTTTCCACGTGCCAGTCTAAAGTCTGCAATATTAACACCATTATCTCCTAATAGTCTTCCAACTTCCCCAATAACACCAGGTACATCAGAATTTCTAATTAGAATCATATTTCCTTTTGGTTCGATATCAAAGGTAAAACCATTAAACTCAACAATTCTAAGTACATCATTATCAAAAACGGTACCAGAAATAGTATTAATACCGTTTTCGGTTGTAATAGTAATTTTAACTTTATTAGAATAACCAATTGAGCTTAAGGTTTCTGTTTCTTCAAATCTTATGTTTTTTTCTTTTGCTATAAACGCAGCATTTACATAATTAACATCATTCTCAGCACTAACACTTAATGCTCCTACAGTTGCAAAAGTAGTTAAAGAATCTAAATATTCTTTAATATCACCTTGAGCAGAAATAGTAATTGAACGAATTGCAGATTTATCACTTTGTGCCAATAAAAAAGCCATTTTTTGAGTTAATTCAATATATGGTTTAACAAAATTAGGAATTTTACTCTCATCAATAGGTAAATTTAAGGCATTTGGATAAGCAATTCCACGTGCAGATTCAATAGCATTTTGCGCAGCTTGAATTGAAATTTGTTTTTGTGATTCTTTTGTATTTGCACCTAAATGTGCAGTTACAATAATATTATCTAAATCTAATAATTTGTTTGAAGTAGCAGGCTCTTTAATAAATACATCTATTCCTGCCATAGAAATTTTTCCAGATTTAAGATTGTTATACAACGCATCTTCATTATATAATCCACCTCTAGCACAGTTAATTAAAACCACACCATCTTTCATTCTTGCTATTTCTTCTTCACCAATTATGTTTAAAGTTTCTTTATTTTTTGGTGTATGTATAGTAATGATATCACAGTCAAGAATTTCTTCAAAAGAAGATGCATACTTAATACCTAAATCTGTTGCTTTTGTCGAAGGAACATATGGATCAAACGTTATTACGTCCATTTCAAAAGATTTAGCTCTAAGTGCAACTCTATGACCTATGTTACCAAAACCAATAACACCTAATTTTTTACCAAATAATTCTCTACCATACCAGTCTTCTCTTTTCCAGATTCTTTCATCTTTTAGTTGAGAGTGTGCATAAGGCATTTTTCTCATACAAGAAAGTAAATGAGTCAT